>CAMAGM010000034.1 GCA_945833995.1 uncultured Prevotella sp. | reverse complement strand
ATAATCCCCGAAACCTGCGTTATACAGATTTCGGGGATTATTACCATTTTTATGGGAATATGTTCGCGATGATGTTTATTCCATAAAACTTGATGGCGGAGTGCCGAGATACACAAATATCACGTCTTGCATATATTATAGTATATCAGGATTGACAATCTCGTCGTTCCACAACATGCGCAGGAAGTCGTTGGCAGGGAGAACCTCGAAGCCTTGCAACAGGCGTGGCCTTTCGTCCATGGAAACTACAATGCAGCGGCAGTCGGGATGCTCTTCCCTAAAAGCTTTAAGTCCGCCAAGATGCCGGAGCTGAACCTCCTTGCTTGACTTGAACTCTATGGCAACAAGAGCGTCGCCTATAATGGCATCCACCTCAAGTTCTGAATAAGTATGCCAATAGGACAAACCACTGTCAACATAGTGGTAGCCGAGATAAGCCACAATCTCCTGAATCATCAAATGCTCAAACGCATGCCCGAAATCGGCAGTTCCCGGTTGCAGGTGCTTGCGGCCGAGGAGATAATTCGGAATGCAAAGGTCGAAATAGTAAAAACGTGGAGCCTGTCTGATGTCACGTTTCACTTTTCGTGTATAGGCAGGTATAAGATAACCGACAAGGGTTTCTTCGAGTATGGAGAAATATTCCTTCACAGTCTTTGAGTCTATGCCGCAGTCCTGTGCGATGTTTTTCCACACAACCATTTCACCGTCGGTCATGGCAGCCACTTCAAGGAATCTGTTGAATGTAGCCAAGTTCCTTACCAAAGCTTCTGCCTTTATCTCTTCTTTGAGATATACGGTGATATATGCCTGCATTCTTCGCCAAAGCACGTTGACGTTGGGGGCAAGATAATGTCGGGGAATCATTCCGTTATGTATGGCACGTATGAGGTCGAAATCGTTGATTTCGCAACTCACCAATGGGAACAGGGTGTTTCTCAATGCACGTCCTCCAAGCATATTTGCTCCACTGCGTTTCAACTTGCGTGCGCTGGAACCGCTGAGTACGAATCTCAGATTTCTGTTGACTATAAGCCAGTGAACCTCATTCAGCAAAATCGGTATCTGCTGAATCTCGTCGATCACTACAAGCGTGTCCGACGGCAATAGCTCCAGCTCCTGACGGAGTAGGGAGGGGTTGCGTTGCAGACGTTCGTATGTTACAGAATCGAGCAAGTCGTATCTTGGCGCATCGGGAAACAATTCGCCTGTCAGAGTGGTCTTTCCTGTCTGACGTGCTCCGAACAGAAATATGCTGTCTGAGGCAGTATCTTCAAGTTTTGTAAACCTTTCAAACATAATTATTCATCCTTGTATTACTGTTTTTTGGACCAAAAATAGGAGTAATACTCCGTTTTTTAGTCCAAATTTCGGATGCAAAGATATATAATTTCTATTGAAATGCAAGCAATTACCCCCGTTTTTTATATTCTTTTTTATATTTTTGCTTCAGTTACAGTTAAATTATCGTCATGCTGAAAGGGTTTTGATAATCTTTGCTGGAACTCCTCCTACGAGTGTCATAGGTGGTACATCCTTTGTTACAACCGCTCCAGCAGCAATTACAGCTCCATCACCGATTGTGACACCACCAATGATTGTTGCATTCGCTCCAATCCAGCATCCATCACCTATAACGACAGGCTTTGCAAACGTGCGCCAACGATATTCTCCCGAGCTTGAATTCCACTCCGATGTCAGACGTTCCGATAACTGCGTAGGATGAGAAGCAGTATTTATTTGCACTCCTGGGGCGATGAGCACATCATTGCCAATTACAATAGAATTGCAGTCGTTAAGTATGCAACGATAATTGATGCTGACGTTGTTGCCAACATGGATATTGTCGCCAAATCCTATTATAGTCCCGTCACCAACAGATACATTCGTTCCTACACTACCAAACAATTCACGTATCATGCCATATCGCTTTGAACGGTCCGCATAAGGAAGCGAGTTGTAACGTTGCATCCAATCGGTTGCACGTGCCTTGCGGTCAAGAAAAACAGGATTATGGCAATCGTATATCTCGCCAGCCATACATTTGTCCTGTTCTGTCATTGTGTAGGATGAGTCTCTGCATCCACCGTTACTGCATATAATATTTCTCAGTTCAATCTCATATTGCATCGCATTACTGAAACAAATACCTTTCATGCCAAATTGTCGCGCAGCCTCTACATTCTCGATTTTGTCATCTGCAAATACGCACTCACCTTCTTTTAACCCAAATTTGCGACTGAGGCTTTCATATATGGCTATCGATGGTTTCACAAGATGCACCTCAGAAGAAATGATTCTTCCGTCAAGAAGCTGAAATATCGGGTATTGTTTCATGGTAACATGTACTTTACTGCACCAGTTGGTAAGACCGTAAATTTTGTAGCCTTCAGATTTAAGTTTGACAAGCAAAGCCCGCATGCCTTTCACCTCACCCAACACGAAGTCTGTATATCGGTTTCCGAATTGTTGTATTTCTTTATTGTACTGGGGCATTGCCTGTTGCATTTCACTGATTATCTGTTCAAACGGGCTTTCCTCACAATCAAGTCGTTCGTTCCACTTATCTGTCATCAGATGATTATAAAAATCGTCTGCCTGCTTGTGAGTGGCAAATATTTTGTCAAGAATGGCAAAATAATCATAGTCAACAAGAACCTTGCCAAAGTCAAATATTAGGTTTTTTATCATAATGAATAAATCGTTAAACTACATACAGGTGCCCACTGTCACGTTATGACAGTTGACTGTCATAACTATGAAAGTCGGCTGTCATAACCGTGACAGCCTTTATGGGATAACTTGGTGTGTTTGTTGTTGAAACAAGTATCTTTATTTTTGTGTATAAGCCTGCTCCGCTACAACCCTACACTCTACATTATTTAGTGATAATACGCTGACAAACTGAGAGTTACAGGATATAGGATGCCTCTTGACCCTACATCATCCCTACATTAACTCTTCATAATTACGCTTTGGCGAATTGTTTTAGTTTAATGTAGGGCTGATGTAGAGTGAATGTAGGGTTGAAACATACCCTACATTCTGCAAGTACTTGTAAATTAGAATTTTATCTCGAAATGATGTAGAGTGTAGGGTCGTTTCGTGTTTCGCTCCTAAAACTCATCCTCGTCAATAGGAATGTCAATTATTGGCAGTTGACGGCTTATTGCAGAGTTGAATGATATTATTGTCTCACTGCGTGACAAACCGAGAGGTTGCAATTTGTCGTGGATGATGTTGAGCAGATGGTGGTTGTTGATGGCATAGATCTTTATGAACATGTCGAAATCACCTGTGGTATAGTGACATTCAACCACCTCGGGAATATCCTTCAGCTTGTTGAGTACTTCGTCGAAACTCTCTGGGTTTTTGAGGTTCAGACCGATGTATGCACAAGTCTCATATCCAATCTTCTCAGGGTCGATGATGAACTTCGAGCCTTTGAGGATGCCCATACTTGTCAGCTTCTGTATTCTCTGGTGAATAGCAGCGCCACTGACATTGCAAGCACGTGCCACCTCAAGGAAAGGAACGCGCGCGTCTTCTGCTATCATTCGCAGAATTTGCTTGTCAAGTTTGTCTAATTTCTGATATGCCATTTCTTTTTTTTCTTATTTGGCTACAAAGGTAATGCTTTTTCTTGATAATGACAAGGAAATCATAAGTATTTTTTCATTTTACCTATGAATTTGTAATTTTCCCTTAGCATTGACCTTTGTGGGTCATGATGTTTAGCACCATATCGTCGGTGACGCGCATTGCATCGGCACCTATGCTTGTAAGGTTGTGGATGCTACGGTCAACATCATCATCGATGATGCCTTCGGCACTGCTGACACACTTGCCTTCCATAGAGAGAAGGGCGGAGAGGATGGCTGTGCTGACACCTGATGAAATCTTTAGTGCGCAGCTTGGTTTTGCTCCGTCGCATATCATGCCTGTAAGATTGGCTATCATGTTCTTGACAGAGTTGCAGATGTGCTGATAGTCGCCGCCCATGAGATAGGTGATGCCACAGCTGCTTCCGATGGATGCCACCACGCAACCGCAGAGGGCTGACAGTTTGCCGAGGCTCTGCTTGATGTAGATGGCTGTGAGATGGCTAAGGGTGAGGGCACGGATAAGCTCTTCCTCAGTGTTCTCGTTCTCCTTGGCATAGACTGCCACTGGATTGGTGGCGCAGATGCCTTGGTTGCCGCTACCGCTGTTGCTCATGACGGGAATGAGCGCGCCGCCCATTCGTGCATCGCAAGCTGATGCCGTGCGAGCGATGATGTGTGAGAAGATGCTCTTTCCGAATATGCCTTGGGCAAGCGGGCGGTCGATGGTCTTTCCGAGGTTGTGTCCATAGTTGCCGAGTATTGCCTTGAGTGCGGCATTCATGTTGTAATCCTTTGTCTTCAGGATGAAGCGAATCTCGTCGAGTGGGGCAGTGGTGGCGAAGTCATACACCATGCGCATGCAGAGTTTTATGTCATCTTCCTCCGCAGTGCTTGCAGTGCCTGACTTGAGGTCGAGCAGTGTCTCAGTGGGGCTGCTTACGAAGACGAAATGTGTGTGTCCGCCTGAGATGATTGCCTTTGACTCATGTCCTTCCCCGTCGCTGCAAATAATCTCAACGTAGAGTTTCTCGCTGATGTTCTCCTTCAGCTTTATGTCGATGCGCTTTTCCCCGATGTATTGCTTTCCTTGCTCAAGGGTCTCTGGAGTAAGGTCGCGCAACACCTCAAGCTGGTATTCCGATTTTCCTATGATTGCGCCGAGGGCAATGGCTATGGGCAGTCCGATCATTCCTGTCCCTGGGATGCCCACGCCCATGGCATTCTTCAGGATGTTGGCGCTGAGCAGGGCTGTGATTCTTGCTGGTCGGGTGCCAAGAGCCTCCGTTGCCCTTGCAGTGGCAAGTGCCACTGCCATAGGCTCTGTGCAGCCTATGGCAGGGACAACTTCCCTGTTAATCAATGATATTATCCTATCTCGTGAAATTTTGTCTTGCATTGCTTGTCTTATTTCTTATAGTTGTCTATACCTTTCTGCAGGAAATCAAGATACTTCTGAATGTCCTCGTCGTAGGAGCGGCTTCCGTTGAGAGGCTTGCCCTCGTTGTCGATGAGCACGTAGAAAGGCTGGGTGTTGGCACCGAACTTCACGCGCTGCAGATAGCTCCATTTGTCGCCAACGGTGCGCAGTGTGCGCTGTGTGCCATTCTCGGTCACTGTCACTGGCTCTGCCAATGGTGTCTTGTCATCGACATAGAGTGAGATGAGCACATATTTGTCGTTGAGCATCGATGCCACCTGTGGGTCGGTCCAAACGGCAGCCTCCATCTTGCGGCAGTTGACGCAACCGAAGCCTGTGAAGTCGATCATCACTGGGCGACCCTGCGACTTTGCGAGTGCCATGCCTTCCTCATAGTCGTGTGACTTTGGCTCAACGGCAGACTTGTGGAGGTTGAAGTCCTGTGTGAACATTGGTGGTGCGAAGGCGCTGATTGCCTTCAGTGGAGCACCCCACAGACCGGGAATCATATAGATGGCGAAAGCCAGTGAGATCATACCGATGAAGAACTGTGGCACGTTGGTGCGATGCTCTGGGTCGTCGTGTGGGAACTTGAGCCAACCGAAGAGGTAGATGCCGAGAAGGCCGAAGATGACTATCCACAGGCAGAGGAACACCTCACGGTCGAGAATGTGCCAACCGTATGCCAAATCGGCAACGGAGAGGAACTTCAGTGCGAATGCCAACTCGATGAAGCCAAGTACGACCTTCACGACGTTCATCCAACCACCCGACTTCGGAGCCGACTTAAGAAGGCTTGGGAACATGGCGAACAATGTGAAAGGTATGGCAAGGGCAATGGCAAAGCCCAACATTCCGATGGTTGGAGCGAGGATGCTGCCCTGTGTCGAAACGGCTACGAGAAGGAAGCCGATGATAGGACCCGTGCATGAGAAAGACACGAGCGTGAGGGTGAATGCCATGAGGAAGATGCTCAGCAGACCGCTGGTGTTCTCCGACTTCTGGTCAATCTTGTTGCTCCATGATGATGGCAGCGTGATCTCGAATGCTCCGAAGAACGATGCTGCGAAAACTACCAACAGGAGGCAGAAGAAGATGTTGAACAGGGCATTGGTGGAGAGGGCGTTGAGGGCGCTGGCTCCGAAGAGCATGGTAACGACAAGACCCAACACCACGTAGATGACTACGATGGAAATGCCGTATGTCACTGCCTCGCGGATAGCCTTTGAGCGTTCCTTGTTGCGCTTGAGGAAGAAACTTACGGTCATTGGTATGATAGGCCATACGCAAGGTGTGAGCAAGGCGAGGAAACCGCCAGCAAAACCTGCGAGGAAAATGTAGAGCAACGAGCTGTCAACAGGGTTGTCCTCGTATGCCTTCAACTCGCTGATTACAGGAGTGTAGAGGTCTGACGACGAGGTTTCCTCAGCGCTGGTTCCCAATGAGTCGGCTGCCACTGCTGCAATGGCAGTGTCGGCAGGAACTACTGCCTTTTCCTCCTCTGCTGCAGCCTGTGCCTCTTCTTTTGGAGTCTCGGCTGCTGCTTCCTCAGACACTGCGGGCGACTTGCCCTCGGCAGTGAATGTCACTTCCGTTGGAGGCATACATGTCTCGTCGTTGCAAGCTCCGTATTCGAGGTAGCAGTTGATGCTATATGTAGGTTTGGTGAACTTTATCTTCTGTACGAATGTGACGCTGCCCTCAAAGAAGCGGAGCTTCATCCCGAACATGTTGTCAAATTCAGAAATCTCGTGACCTTTAGGAGTGAGTTTCCCGACAGCCTTTACACCGTCCATCTTCACTGCATTGAACGTTGCCGAGATAGGTCCGTCGTTGCCCAATTCGGTGGAATAGACGTGCCATCCGTTGTCAATCTTGCCAGTGAATACGATTTGTGCCTCATCGCCTTTAAGCATCTCGAGCTTAGAGGTGAACTTCACGGGGTCAACCATTTGCGCGAAAGCTGCAAATGAAAGTCCGAACATCAATAAGAGTGTTAAAACCTTTTTCATTATTATATACCGTTTTTTGTTATTGTTTCTTAGGCTATTAGCAAGCAAGCCTCAACCTTGGAAAACCATGGATTCCGCATGCTTCACTAATAGAACAAAGAAACGTGGCTTGTGGGTCTTCTTTCTTGCAAAAATTAACTAAATTAAGCTTTTTTATCGCAATACAAGCTCAACTGGACAATGGTCGCTACCCATTATCTGCGTATGGATTTTGGCATCGGCAATAAGGTCGTCGATGCGCTTTGAGGTGACGAAATAGTCGATGCGCCAACCTGTGTTCTTCTCGCGTGCCCTAAAGCGGTATGACCACCATGAGTAGGTGACTTGCTCAGGGTAGAGAAAGCGGAAAGTGTCGGTAAAGCCGCTTTCGAGCCAAGCTGTGAACTTGCCTCGCTCCTCGTCGGTGAATCCAGGGTTGCGGCGATTGGTCTTGGGGTTCTTCAGGTCTATTTCCTCATGTGCCACATTGAGGTCGCCGCAGACGATGACGGGCTTCTTGGCGTCGAGCGTCTTAAGATAGGCAAGGAAATCGTCCTCCCACCGCATACGGTAGTCGAGACGCTTAAGCTCGTCCTGGGCATTGGGCACATAGACTGTGACGAGGAAGAAATCCTCCATCTCAAGCGTGATGACGCGCCCCTCGTGGTCGTGCTCGTCAATGCCTATTCCATAAGTTACGTTTAGTGGTGTGTGGCGTGTAAAAATAGCCGTTCCGGAATATCCCTTTTTATCGGCATAATTCCAGAACGACTGATATCCTTCATATTGCAAGTCGAGCTGACCTGCTTGCATTTTTGTTTCCTGAAGGCAGAAGAAATCGGCATCGAGAGCCTTGAAGACTTCGCTGAAGCCTTTTCCCTCACAAGCTCTGAGGCCATTGACATTCCATGAGACGAAGCGCATAATCAGAACTTAGCCATTTTGATTGCCACTACAGCGCACTCGTCGCCCTTGTTGCCCAAGCGTCCACCGCTACGGTCCTTTGCCTGCTGGTCGTTCTCGCAGGTGAGCAATCCATAGACGATAGGTGTCTGGCTTGTGGCGTTGAGGCGTGCGATGCCTGCTGTCACTCCCTCGCAGATGTAGTCGAAATGTGGTGTCTCGCCCCTAATGACGCAACCAAGGATGATTACGGCGTCAAAACCGTCGTTGAGTGTCATCTGGTGGGCACCGTAAATAAGCTCGAAACTGCCAGGAACAGTCTTCACGTGAATGTTCTCGGGTATTGCGCCGTGCTTCTCAAGAGTGCTCACACAGCCGTTGAGCAGAGATCCCGTGATTTCGGGATTCCACTCAGAAACGACTATGCCGAAACACATATTGCTCGCATCTGGCACGGTCTCGATGTTGTATTCCGAAAGATTCTTCGTTGCCATTACTTTGTTACTCTTTCAATGTACTTGTCGATTGACTGGTACTGCATAGAGTTGAAGTACTTAGTCTTTACCTGCTGGTAGAGCTTCAGTGCCTCGTCGGCCTTGCCCTGGCTCTCGAGAATCTCGCCTGCCTGGATGAGGAACGATGGTGAGAGGCTGTTGTTGTCTGCCTTCTCAGCTGCGTTCTTCAAGTGCTGCACAGCCTTGTCGAGCTGGTTGAGGTGTGCATAGACATTGCCAAGCGCACCCTCAGCTGCTGGGCTGATCATGATGTCGCCCTTGCTGTCGAACTTCTCGATGTACTGAGCTGCCTCGTTCCACTTGCCGAGGTTGGCATAGCACAAGCCTGCGTAGAGGTTGGCAAGGTTGCCTGCCTCAGTGTTGCTGTAGTCGCTGGCGATGTTGAGCAAGCCTGGGAAGTTGGCTCCGTCTCCCTTGAGGGCTTTCTCAAACTGCTCCTCGCCAAAGAGCTGCTGACCCTTGGCGAGAATGGTGCTTGCCTTGTCCTCACGTGGAGCTGCCACATAGTTGTTGTAAACGATGATGCCGGCGATGATGACTACTACCGCTACGACACCGTAGATGATGGCTTTCTTGTATTTTACGAAGAAAGCTTCCTGAGCGCTGAGGGTTTCCTCAACCTGCTGAGCACCCTTTTGGTCTTTGATATTTGCCATTATTTTATCTTTTATTTTGTTTGCAAACGAAATTTCGTGGCAAAATTACAGAATTTATCGCACATATTGAAATTTATTATCGACTTTTTTCGTTTTTCAGTGATAAAACTCGTAACTTTGCACTAAAATGGCAATATTTTAGGCTCATGATTCTGAAAAAGCTCTCAATTATCAACTACAAGAACATTCAGGAGACAGCTATCGAATGGTCTCCAAAAATGAACTGCCTTGTAGGTCACAATGGCGTGGGGAAGACGAATATTCTCGATGCCATTTACTACCTTTCGTTCTGTAGAAGCATATCAAACCCCATAGACTCGCAGCTCATAAGGCACGACGAGCAGTTCTTCATGATTGAGGGTGAGTATCTCACCGACGATGGGCAGCCTGAGGTCGTTTCTTGCGGAATGAAACGTGGCACGAAGAAGCATTTCAAGCGCAACAAGAAGGAATATCGGCGACTGGCGGAGCACATCGGACTAATACCTATTATTTTTGTCTCGCCCTCCGACACATTACTTATTGACGGGGGGAGCGAGGAGAGGCGAAGGTTTATGGATATGGTAATCTCACAATACGACCGTTCCTATATGGATGCCCTCGTGAGATACAACAAGGCATTGCAGCAGCGCAACACGCTCTTGAAGATGGACGACGAGCCTGACCCTGCCTTGCTCGACATCTGGGAGGAGCAGATGGCAGTGGAGGGTGAGCGCATATTCTCCGCGCGGCAGGCTTTCGTGTCTGAGTTCATCGGTGTGTTCCAACAATATCAGAACACCATATCGTCGTCGAAGGAGAAAGTGGGACTTAGTTATATGTCGCATTGCCAACGAGGTCCTCTCCTGGAGGTTATCAGGCGCGACAGGGCGAAGGATAGGGTAGTGGGATACTCGCTTCATGGAGTGCATCGCGACGACCTTGAGTTCACCATCGACGGACATCCGCTCAAGAAAGAGGGAAGCCAAGGACAGAACAAGACTTTTGCCATTGCGCTGAAATTGGCGCAATTCGATTTCCTGAAACGCACGGCATCGCAGACAACGCCATTGCTGTTGCTTGACGACATTTTCGACAAGCTCGACTCCGAACGCGTGGAGCGTATTGTGGACATAGTGCTTGGCGATGACTTCGGACAGACTTTCATCACGGACACCGACCGAGGGCATCTCGAACGCATACTGGGCAACTATTCGTATGACTATCGTATTTTTGAGGTGGATAACGGAAATATCAGAAAACTATGTTCAAGCGAGACGTAAAGTCAATAAAAGACCTTGTGATGCAGAATCTGCGTGCCAATGGCTTGGAGACTCCATTGCTGCAGAAGCGCATTGTCGATTCATGGCCAAAGGTGATGGGTGAGCTGATTGCGCGTAACACTCTCAACGTGTATGTTGACAATCAGACCTTGGTGGTAAAGTTGTCAAGTCCCGCTCTAAGGCAAGAGCTCGCGATGCGCCGCGACTATTATGTGGAATTGCTCAACCACAGCGTTGGCGCACAGGTGATATACAACATAAGGTTTTGCTGAAGTCAGATGACGATGGCCGTTCTCAGATGATGATGTCCATCCTTACGTCGGTAGTGTCAGCAGGAATTTCATCGAACTTTTGGAAATCGAAGCATACACCTATTTTATATATATAAGGTGGAAGCTGGCTGAGGAAACGGTCGTAGTAGCCTTTTCCCCTGCCCAGTCGGTTGCCTTTGCTGTCGAATGCCATACCAGGGACAACCGCCACTTCTATCTCATCATAATCGGTGAACAACTGTCCTTGTGGCTCCATGATGTGGAACGCGCCTTCCTCAAGCTTGTTGTCGTTCTCGTAGAGTCTCAGTTCCATTGTGGTCTCGCCAGTAACTTTCGGCAAGAGGAAGGTCTTGTCGGTGGTGTGGCGAAGCAATGTTGTAGTATCCACCTCGTCGGGAAGCGAGCAGTAGAGCATCACTGTTCTTGCCTTGGCGAAGTGTGGCTCTGCCTTGAGCCTTTCGATAACGGCAAGCGAGAGCTCCGCCAGCTGTTGCTGACTGAACTCCCGCTTTCGTTGCCTTACTATTTTTCTTAGCTCATGCTTGTCGAACATAGTCTTGCCTGCAGGTTGAGGTTTGAGTGGGTGCCGCGGTGGTCGTATGGAGTAGTGACCATTGCTACTTTCCCATCCTTTTGTTGCGTGTTCTTAGGGAAAGCCTCTCCACGCTTGAAAACGTCGAGTGCTGTCTTCACCGCAGGGTCGTCGCCGTTGAGATACTGTGTCCAAGCATCCTCGTCGAGAATGTTGTAGATGATGCGGCTGTTGAGGTATCGCTCAAGCAGTGAGTGCGACTTCTGTATCATCAGGTTGCGGCGCTTCAGTCCATTCTTGTCCGCATAGGTGGCAAACTTATCCACGATATTCTGTTTCCTGAGATATGCCACCATCTCCTTCATGTCGCCAAGTTTCGTCAGCTTCTCGCGGTTCTCGTCGGTATATTCAAAGGCGAATTGCAGTATGAGTCCCGACATCGCAGCCTCTTTATAATAAGAGGTGATGCCAAGAGTGTCCTCTGGTACGAAGATGTCTGGCGTGATGCCGCCTCCGCCATAAACCACCCTGCCATTGCTTGTGTGGTAGGCTTTGCCTGTGTGCTTGATGCTGTCCTGTGAGAAATACTCTCCGTGCTGGTAGCGGTTGAGAAGCTCTTCCTCGTAGTTCTTGTCAGCACCAGAGGTGTAAGGCTTCTGGATGCAGCGTCCTGAAGGTGTGTAGTAGCGGGCAGTGGTAAGTCTTATCATAGAGCCATCCTTGAACGACAAAGGCTTTTGTACCAAGCCTTTACCGAAAGACCTACGTCCGATGATGGTTCCACGGTCGTTGTCCTGTATGGCTCCTGAAAGAATCTCCGACGATGATGCCGATACCTCGTCGATAAGTACGATAAGAGGTATCTGCTGATAGCTGCCCTTTCCGTCGCTCGGGAAATCCTGTCTTGGTGAGTGGCGTCCCTCCATATATACAATGAGCCTGTTCTTCGGTAGGAACTCGTTGGCTATCTGCACTGCAGAGGCCATGTAGCCGCCGAGGTTGCCTCTAAGGTCGATGACGAGGTTCTTGAGGTTGTTCTGCGACAGTTGCGCAAGGGCAATCAGCATTTCTGGGTAAGTGTTCTCGGCGAACTTCTTTATCTTGATGTAGCCCGTGTTGCTGTTGAGCATATAGGTTGCAGTAATGCTCTTTTGTGGTATCTCGCCACGGGTCACCGTAACGTATCGCACTTTCTTCGCCTTGTAGCCCAGAAGTCCCAACTTCACTTTAGTGTCCTTCGGTCCCTTTAGGCGGCGCATTGACTCAGTGGTGGTGACTATCTTACCGACGAAAGGCTTGTCGTCGATGCTGACAATCTTGTCGCCCGCGATAACACCAGCACGCTCTGCAGGACCATTGCCTATGACGTTCTGCACATGGATGGTGTCCTCCCTAATGGTGAACTCAATGCCCACACCGGAGAAAGAGCTGCTCAAGTCGTCGTTGGCAGACTGCACGTCCTTCGCTCCAATATACACAGAGTGTGGGTCGAGCTCGGAGAGAATCTGTGGCATTGCCTTCTCCACGAGGTCGTTGATGTTCACTGTGTCCACATATTGGTCGTCGATGATGTGGAGCAGGTTGTTGAGCTTGTTCCCGCTTGTGTTTATGATGTTCAGCCTATTGCCGGAAAAGTGGTTGGCATAGAAAGTGCCAATCAGAATACCAATGACTACGCAGATAGCCATGAACAGCGGGGTAAACCTATTAGTCTTGTTCTTGTACATTGTTCTCAGGATTTAGATATTCTACTTCTATGTTTGCTTGCTTAAGCAGTTTCAAGCCATCGTCGAGACGATAGGAGCGGGCATAGACAACCCGCTTTATTCCAGCCTGGATAATGAGCTTTGAACATTCTATGCACGGAGCATCGGTGACGTAGAGCGTAGCTCCATCGCTGTTGTTTGAGCTTCGTGCCAGCTTGGTGATGGCGTTTGCCTCTGCATGCAGGACATAGGGCAGCGTCACGTTGTTCTCCTCGCAGACATTCTCGAATCCGCTTGGAGTGCCGTTAAAGCCATCGCTGATAATCATTTGGTCCTTAACCACAAGCGCTCCTACCTGCCTTCTCTTGCAGTAGCTGTTCTCTGCCCATATCTTTGCCATACGCAGATAGCGCAAGTCGAGTTTCAGTTGCTTCTCGTCCATATCGTATTTTACTATAATTCAAAACTCAAAATTCAAAATTCCAAATTCTCCAATCGCAGCAAAGCGAGAATAATTCAAAATTCCAAACTCAAAATTCAAAATTCCAAACTCAAACCTTTATCCCGTTTCTCTTGAGCAGTGCCTTTATCGTTGGCTCCTTCTTGCGGAATCGCTTGTAGAGGATCATCGGATGCTCTGTGCCGCCTTTGGAGAGAATGCTGTCGCGGAAGCGTTGTGCTGTCACCTGGTCGAAAATGCCTTTTTGCTTGAACACATAGAATGCGTCGGCATCAAGCACCTCAGCCCATTTGTAGCTGTAGTATCCAGCGGCGTAGCCTCCTGCCATGATGTGGCTGAACTGCACTGTCATGCAGGTGTTGAGGCGTTCCGCAGTGCCTGGTTTCAGTTCTGCGTCGTGGCTTGACTTCCTTTCCAGCTTCTTTATGTCGTCTGCCGACTCAAGAGGTTTGCTGCGTGTGAAGAATCCCATGTCTATCAGTCCAAACTTCACTTGGCGTAGGCATGAGAGAGCTACGTTGAAGTTGCGGCTCCTCACCACTCGCTTGATCAGTTCGTCGGGCAGCATCTCGCCAGTTTTGTAGTGGAAGGCGAAGGTCTGCAGGAATTCCTTCTCCACGGCGTAGTTCTCCATAAACTGCGATGGAAGCTCGACGAAATCCCACCAGACGTTTGTGCCGCTAAGACTCTCAAAGCGTGTGTTGGCAAACATTCCGTGCAGGGCGTGTCCGAACTCGTGGAGGAAAGTCTCAACCTCACCAAGCGTCAACAGCGCGGGCTTGTCTGCCGTTGGCTTCGTGAAGTTCATCACCACGCTGACGTGAGGCCTTATGTTCTTTCCCTTGCTGTCTATCCACTGTCCCTGGTATTCTGTCATCCATGCTCCTGATTGCTTACCCTTGCGGGGATGGAAATCGGCATAGAACACGGCGAGGTATGACCCATCCTTGTCGAACACCTCGTAAGCCTTCACGTCGGGGTGATAGACTGGAATGTCGGCATTCTCCTTGAAGGTTATTCCGTAGAGTCGTGTGGCAAGGCCGAAAACTCCCTTTATCACATTGCCAAGCTCGAAATATGGGCGCAGCATCTCAGCGTCAATCTTGTATTTCTTCAGTTTCAGCTTGTGCGAGTAGAAAGGAGTGTCCCAAGGCTCAAGCCTTTCGATGGAGTCTGCTGGCTTCAGCAGCTTTCGTGCCATCTCTTGTATGTCGTTCGACTCCTTCAGTGCCGTTGGCCTGTAGGCTGCTATGAGGTCGTTGAGCAGTTTATATACCGTGCGCTTGTTTGATGCCATTCGTCTCTTTAGCACATAGTCGGCGTATGTCGGATAGCCGAGCAGTTGCGCAAGCTCAAGTCGGAGGTTTACAATCTTCATGCAAATCTCCTGGTTGTCCTCGCTGTTGCCATGGAAGCATACGGTGTTCTTCGCCATATACATCTTCTCCCTTAGCTCGCGGCGTGTGGAGTAGGTGATGAATGGGCTGTAGCTTGGGAAGTCGAGCGTGAACACCCAACCTTCCATCTTCCTCTCGCGGGCCTCTTGAGCTGCTGCCTCGCGCGCTGTCTCTGGCAGTCCGTCGAGGTCTGCCTCGTCGGTAATGTGGAGCGTGAATGCCTTTGACTCCTTCAGCAGGTTCTGCGAGAACTGCAGCGAGAGCATGCTTGCCTCCTCGGTCAGTTGGCGCAAGCGCTCCTTGCCTGCCTCGTCGAGCAGCGCACCGCTTCTTACAAATCCGTCGAACTCGTTGTCGAGAAGTTGCTTCTCCTCGTTGGTCAGTATGCGGTGGTATCTGTGGACGTGCTTTATTCTCTCGAAATAGTCCTTGTTCAGCATCACGTCGTTGGCGTGCTTTGTCAGCAAGGGCTGAATCTTTTGTGCCAGTGCGTCCATCTCTTCGTTGGTGTTGGCATTAAGCATGTTGAAGAACACTGTTGACACCCTCGACAGGAGGTCGTAATAGTGTTCCTTGCCTTCCTCGTGATAAACTATGGTGTTGTCGAACGTCGGCTTTTCAGGATTGTTGATTATTTTCTCCAGCTGTTCGTCTTCGCGGCGTATTCCCTCAACGAATGCTTCCTCGTAATCTTCTATTCTGATGCGGTCAAACGGCACTGTGTCGTGCGGTGTGTCGTATGGTTCGAAAAAAGGGTTACTGCGTTTCGGTTCTTGTCCCGATTCTATCATATTCTCATTCATACTGTTGTCGTCTTTTTCTTTTTAGTCTGCAAAATTAGCAAAAATATTGCATACACATTATATAATAAGTAATTTTTAACTATAAAGTTATGAGTCGCTCCATGAAAGGCACTGTTATTCGCCCCCGTGCGAGGCTCAGCAGTCCCTCCGCCTGCATCTTGTTGAGTTCTGCCGACACGTTTCTCCGACTTGTGTTTATCTCTTCCGCAAGTCTTGTCATGAGGATGTGGAAAACCTTGTGTCCTGCGGGACGTAGGCAGTGGTTTGCCATGAAATGTATGATGTGGGTGCGCTCCGTTGTTCCTTTGTTCAGCCAAACCGAGCGCAAGGTCTTTTGTGTCATGCTTGCCAACATGTTGAGATAGTTGAGGCGTATTGTCTCAAACTTGTCAAATAAAACCACCAACTCCCTCTTGTCAATGGCTATGAAGTTGCAGCGCGTCGAGGCAACGAATGTGCTTCGGTAGCGTTGGTTTGAGCCGAAGAGGTTCTCGGGTTGCAGCGTGTAGGGCGAGTTGAACACTTCCTCCACAGTGTAGCTATGGTCGGCAGACTCTGTCAACGACTCTATTTGCCCATTTGTCAGCAGTGTCAGCATTTCGCACCGTGTGTCTGCCTTAATGATTGTTTCCCCTGGTTCCTTCTTGAAAAAGTCAAGGCGGTTGTGTGCCACAAGTTCCATTATGTCGTTGTGGCTCATTCCCAAGAACAGTGGGAATTGCGATAGCTTGTCGTATAGTTGTAGCTCTGCCATAAGTTATTTCTCAACAATTTTTCCTTTCAGCGACTCTGAGCACCATGTCTTGTTCTTCCCGTCGTTGCCAGCATAGATGAAATATGCCATTATCTCGGGATGACGCTTCAGGAGTTCCTGCGCTTTCTCTATTCCCATCACCATGAAGGCTGTGGCGTATGCGTCGGCAGTGGCACAGTCGTTGGCTATCACTGTTGATGACAGGATGTTGTGCTGCACTGGATAACCAGTGTGTGGGTCGATGGTGTGTACGTATTTTTTACCGCCTTTGTAGTAGAAGTTCCTATAGTTGCCGCTCGTTGCCATTGCCTTGTCGGTGACGTTTATAACGCTCTGTATCTCTTGGCTTACCGACAATGAGTCGTCAACAGGCTTTGTAACTCCAATCTTCCAGGGCATCCTTCGCTGGCTGATGCCTTTTGTAACTATTTCTCCTCCTATCTCCACCATGTAGTTCTGCACGCCCTTGCTGCTCAGGAGCCTTGCCACCACGTCGCTGCCATAGCCTTTGGCAATGGAGCTGCAGTCGAGCATCGTGCGCTTGTCTTTCTTCACGACGTGCTTTCCCTCAAGCCTCACCTTGTCGTAGCCGATGATGGCTTTCAGGCTGTCGATATTGTTTTTCGTGGGTGCGGTTCCTGACTTGAAGCCGAATCCCCAGGCATTCACCAGTGGTGCCACGGTGATGTCGAACGCTCCTTCGGTGTCTTCTGATATTTTCTGGGCAAGGGTGAACACGTCGCTGAACATCCCATTCACCTCAACGTCCTCGTTGTTGTTTATCGCAGTGATTATCGAGTGCTTGTTGAATGGCGACAGCGCGTCGTCAACCTTCTGCAGCTCTGCCTTTATGCTTGCGTGGAGGTCGGAGTCGCATTGGTAGGTGATGTTGTATGTCGTGCCGAACACCATTCCCTTGTTGTTTTGGTAGGGAACGGAGTCCTGCTGCCTGATGATCACTATCGTGCCAACGATAAGAAGCACGAGGAAAGGCAGTTGCCATATTAGTTTCTTGTTTCTCATATATCAATAATGACATTGAAGTTGGCTCCAATTCTTGTGTCGCCCCATTTCCCGTAGCCAGGGATATACCATGTCTTGCCCGCGCTGCAGTCCTTGTGCGACAGGCGACGCTTGTATCTCACGTTCCAGCCGAGATGGAGCGGGCCGAATATCTTGGCGTCGAGACCTATCACCACCTCTGCCCAGTGCTGGTTGCAGCTCTCGCCCTGAATCTCAAAAGCCGTTGGCGAGCCCCATATTGGGTCGGCAATCTCTGGACGCGCCATATCCACCTTGTATGAGGTGAACGCATAGCGGAATCCGCCATAGATGCGGTTTGGCGTATGCTTGTTCTTCAAGAGGTTGAGGTCGCAGCCTATTCTGAAATATGGGGCTTTTGTGGAATAGGAAATCTGAGTCACCTCGTCGTCGTGGTCAGCCTCGCCATAGCCAAGTTCCACAATGGGGAAATACTGGTCGTGGAGGTTGAGGCGCAGTGCTGCCTCATACTCGCCGTAGTCGCCCATCGCCTTGACCAGCGGGCCAGCGATGTCAACGGAAATGGCGAATCCCCTGAACAGTGGCACTGAGTCCTTCTGCAGCGAGAACAGTTTTCCCTGAGCCTGTGCCACAGAGCTTGCCGCAAGCAACAGCAGGCTAAATGCCAGCCTTGAAATATATGTGGAAATTTGCTGTGTTCGAGTCATAATCTATTCGTCCTTTATTTACGGAGATTGAGTCAATGCCGTTGCGGGTATGTCTTAGTGATGTCACGTCGTGGAAATAAATAAGTTTGCAATCCACTGACTCAAACTGCGGCAAGTTGGTCTTCTCTATCCACACGGTGTCTGCCACCTCGTGTGCCTCTCCCTTGCGCACGAAGGTGAATGTGTCTGCCGCGTTGGTGTAGCTGACGGGAAGCTGGAACGACGTTGTCTCAACGCTCTTGTTTAGTATCACTGAGTCAACGCCGCGTGCCAAGCGGGTCAGCACTGTCAGCGTGTCGCGCAGCGTGTCCTGAGTCCCGTCTGCCTTCTGCAACTTGTAGAGCGTGGCTACGGTGTTCTCCACAGGGCAGTCTATCGACGTGCATGCGGTGATTGCCGTTAGTGCCACCAGTGCCAATGTCAGTCGTCGCATCTTATCTCCTCCTCTATCTGATAGTCGTTTCTTCCTGACGATGAGCGGCTTATCAGGTCGCCTACAAAGCCTGCAAGGAACAGCTGCGTGCCAATCATCATCATTGTAAGGGCAATGTAGAAGTAAGGTGAGTCCGTTACGAGGCGCTGTGGAATGCCATGGGCGAGACACCAGAGCTTGTCGGCTCCAAGGGCGAAAGCCGAGATGAAACCGATGAAGAACATTATGGTGCCGAGGAAACCGAAAACGTGCATTGGCTTCTTGCCGAAATTGCTTAGGAACCAGAGCGTGATGAGGTCGAGATAGCCATTGAAGAAACGGTTGAGGCCAAACTTCGACTTTCCGTATTTGCGTGCCTGATGGTGAACCACCTTCTCGCCAATCTTGTCGAAACCAGCGTTCTTTGCCAAATAGGGGATGTAGCGGTGCATCTCGCCATACACCTCGATGTTCTTAACCACGTCGCGGCGGTAGGCCTTCAGTCCGCAGTTGAAGTCGTGCAGGTTCTTTATGCCGCTTATCTTGCGTGCCGTGGCATTGAAGAGTTTTGTGGGAATGGTTTTCGACAGAGGGTCGTAGCGCTTCTGCTTGTAGCCCGACACGAGGTCGTAGCCATCCTCCTTTATCATCTTGTAGAGGGCTGGTATCTCGTCGGGAGAGTCCTGCAGGTCGGCATCCATGGTTATCACCACGTCGCCCTTTGCCTGCTCGAATCCGCAGTAGAGCGCGGGGCTCTTGCCGTAGTTGCGGCGGAACTTGATGCCTTTAACCTTCTCTGACTCATTTGCGAGTCGTTCTATCACCTCCCATGAGGTGTCTGTCGAGCCGTCGTTGACGAATATCACTTCAAAACTATAGCCGTTGGCTTTCATCACGCGCTCAATCCACGCGTAAAGCTCAGGCAGCGATTCTTCCTCGTTGTAGAGGGGTATAATAACTGATATATCCATAAAAAGTGAAATCTTTTGGCTGCAAAATTACTGAAAATTCTCCATATAGCCACATTTTTCACCTCTTTTATATATTATAATGACGTTTTTTTGCTCTTTTACGCTATTTTGAGGGAAGAACCATCAACATTCTGCAGCCGTTGGTGTAGGTCTTGTCGATATATACCTTGCCTCCGAGACGATTCATTATGGCGCGGCAGAGCGTTAGTCCCATGCCTGTGCCAGGGATGAACTCGTCCACTTTGGTGAACTGCTCGAACACCCATTCCTGCTTGTCGATAGGCACTCCGCAGCCAGTGTCGCTAACGGCTATGGTCAGACCTTCCCCGTCGTATGTCGTCCTTAGCTCGATGTGTCCCTCCGACGTGAATTTCACGGCATTGTCGAGCACTTGCATCAAGGCTCGCTCAAGCATCGTGGAGTCGGTGGCTATCGTGCGGTCGGCGTCGGAAGTGTCGTAGCTCAGTGTCACTCCGGGCTTTGCCTTCATCTGTGTCTGAGCAAGTGCGGTTTTCATTATGTCGTCAATCCTCACCGTGGTTATCTTCGGTGTCTGGCTGTCGATGTCCGCCGTTTCGAGAATGTCGTCGATAATCTTTGCCAACTGTATGCTCTGCTTCTCAATGATTTCTGTCATGTGGCGCAAGTCCTCGTTGCCCTCCACCATCGACGACAGCACCTGCGAGAATCCCATAATTCCGTTGAGCGGCGTGCGCACCTCGTGCTTTATGCTCTTCATGAACGAGGTCTTCACCTCCAGGGCACATTTCGTCTGTCGGTATGCGTCGAGTATCTCGTCCTTCGCCCTTTTCAGCTGTCTGCGCGACCTCATCTGCGTGATTACGAGAATGGCGAGCAATATCGTGACAACGGTAACTGCCGCAAAGGCAATGTAGGCAGATTTCAGCTTGTTCATATTCAGCTCGTTCTCTATCTTGTTGATCTCAAGCTGCTTCTGCTGGCGCTCATATTGCATTGTCAGGTTCTGCACGTGGCTTTGGTTCTTCTCGTTTCTGACGCTGTCCTCCAGCTCGCGGCATTTCACATACGAGTCAAATGCGCTGCCCTTGTCGCCTTTTTTCATAAACCACTGGTATCTCAGCTTATACACCTGTGCCTGATGCCTTATCGACTTTATCTCCTGCGCAGTCCTGTCAGCGTCGGTTAGATAGTTCCATGCCTCGCCCAACTGTCCTCTGACTATGTTCACTCGTGCCAACGAGAGGCATGAGGCAAGCCAGTGCCAGAGGTCGCGGCTGTCCTTCATTATGGCGTATGCCTTCTTGTATTCCACTATCGCGCTGTCGAGCATGTCGCCTTTCTCGTAGAGTTGGCCTATGTGTGTGTGGCAGAGCGAGATACCGAGACGCGATTTCGCTTTCACGTTCATCTCCATCGCCTTTTGGTAATACACCATTGCCGAGTCAAACTGCTTGCCTTTCTCCAGCAGAGAGCCAATGTTGGCGTAGTTTATTGCCATTCCCAGTTCGCTGTTCAGCTTCCTCTCGCCTTCCAAGGCCTGACGGAAAATGCTGTCGGCGGCCTCGTAGTTGCCCAGCGACATCATGGCGTTGCCTATGCCGTTGAGCGACACCACGCGGTTTTTCAGTGTGGATTTGGAGTCTCTGTCGCCAAACTTGTCGCTGTAGGAGAGTGCCTTATAGTGGTAAGACGCAGCCTCGTCCATCACTCCGAGCCTTCTGTGGCTTGTGCCAAGATTGTTGAGAATGTTTACAATCAGCATCGTGTCTGCTATCTTCTCTGCTATTCTCAGTCCTTCCTTGTGCACCTTGATAGCCCTCGTGAAGTTGCTTGCCTCGCGCAGTCGTTTGCCAAGTTCCCTGTAGGCTACTGCCTCGCCGAAGAGATTCTCCGTCTCGTGGTATTGTGCTGCAAAGTTGGCAAGTGAGTCGGTGTCACGCATGTTTTTCAGCGTGCTGTCTATCTTGCGTTGCTCGTCCTTCGATGCCGTTGGAGCCTTCCCACCAGTGCAGCTTCCTATCATGATGGCAGTTGCTATTGCCATTATCAGCTTTCTCATATCCTTAACTTTTAAATCATTTCAAACCCTTCAAGGAACTTTATTTTTATCCTTTAATTTCGCAAATCGACCTCACCTTTTCCGCTTTCTCGTCAGCGCCGCCACAGGCATGCTGAGAAATATGCCAATGGTGATGTTCATTGTCATGATGTTCAGCGCAATCATGATGGGCGATGTGCTTCCCAGCTCGTTCAGGCTGTCCTTCACTTGCTTTGCGGTCAGCCCGTAAGCCTTCATCATTGCCTTTGCCTCGTCGGTTGACATTAGGCTAAAGTATTCCCTCAGGATGTAGCCTCCATCGATGAAGGCGAAGTAGATGTATTGCGCAAGGGCAAACAGCACCGAGGCGTAGAAGAACATCAGCATATAGTAAGCCATGGAGCGGAGGAACGATATTTCTCCCTCACGCACCTCGTCGCGAAACTTCCAAAGTCGCTTAGCCGCGAAGAAAGGACTCGAAATGGCTATTAGCGAACCAATGAAGCTAACAAAAGGTTGGGTCATGCCTATTATGCAACAGGCAAAGCTCAGTGTCCAGAGAATGCCCAAGTATGTGCCATCCACTCGGGCGAAGGCACGAAGCTGTACATATTCAGGTGTTGTCATCTATACATTTATATAATATTGGCTGCAAATATACGAATAATATGTGAGACTACATAACTTTTTGCATAAAAAAGATAGTTGCAGTGAAATTTTATCCCGAATTATTTGCACAGTTCCATTTTTTTTCATACCTTTGCACCCGCTTTCGAGCAAGACGGGCAAGTCTTGCACGGCCAGCTCCCTTCGAATCCTCCAGGACGGGAACGTAGCA
>CAMAGM010000033.1 GCA_945833995.1 uncultured Prevotella sp. | reverse complement strand
ATGCCAATGGAGGAGGAACGAGCAGACCTGTCTTCGGGTCGCGTGTGCACTGCTCTGGAGTGAACTTGTAGGCACCGTGAGAAGTACCGATAGAGATTGCGAGAGAGTCGCAGCCTGTGCGTGTGGCGAAGTCGATAACTTCCTCTGGCTTTGTGTAGTGAGACTCTGCAGCAGAAACCTCATCCTCAACACCGGCGAGGACACCGAGCTCAGCCTCTACTGTAACATCGTACTGGTGAGCGTAGTCAACAACCTTCTTTGCGAGGGCAACGTTCTCCTCGTATGGGAGGTGTGAGCCGTCGATCATCACTGAAGAGAAGCCCATGTCGATGCAGTCCTTGCAAAGCTCGAAGCTGTCACCGTGGTCGAGGTGAAGCACGATCTCTGGATGCTCGCAACCGAGCTCCTTAGCGTACTCTACAGCACCCTGAGCCATATAGCGGAGGATAGTGGCGTTGGCATAGTTGCGCGCGCCCTTAGATACCTGCATGATAACTGGAGACTTTGTCTCAACAGCAGCCTGTACGATAGCCTGCATCTGCTCCATTGTGTTGAAGTTGAATGCTGGGATGGCATATCCACCAGCTACGGCTCTTTTGAACATCTCGCGAGTGTTTACGAGACCCAATTCTTTGTAACTTACCATAATAATTAATTTGTATATTTATTGTTTATTTGAAATCCAATCTTCTTTTCGGCTACAAAGTTAATATTTTAATTTCTGAAAAACAAGAGTTTTGTCATTTTTTAAACCTTCGTTGCTACTGTTTTTCACATAAATCAAATATTACCTGACGCTTTGCCCACGAATTGCAACGTGGAGTTGGCAAAATTCAGAACTTATAGTCGAAGTAGTGGAAGTCGGCGGAGCCGCTGCCTGTGGCATAGATGCCAAGGACAATGCCCGTGAAACCTCCCACGACCTCGGTGCTCATGAGCTGTGGGGCGATGGAGCCGAGGGATTTCAGCGACTTGTCGTCCTTGCCGCAGAGGAACTCGTATAGCTCAGGAGTGGCGCGGAGGACGAACTGCTGCTTGGAACTGTCGAGCCACACTTTCTCCTCTGTCTTCTCAAGGTTTTTCATGCGGTAGCGGACAGTGGCGTAGAACTTGCCATCGGCAGCGCGGCCCACAAGCACCTCGCAGTGTCCGTCGTGAATCTGATAGGCGGTCAGTCCTGCCTCGTCGCCTGGCTTGAGCTGCGAGGCATCGATACCTACCCTAACGGTCATGTCGGCATGTTGCTGTCGGCGACCTACGAAGGTGGGGCGGTTGTTCTCTGTGAGCGTGCTTGACGAGCCATGCAGTCGGAGGACTTTGCCTCGGTGCTCGTATTTCGTGGAGTCGGGATTCTGGATATATACCCACTCAGTTCCCATCTGACCGAAACCTTTGGCTGCTGTGTTGAGAATATCCACAGAAGGAAGGTCATTCACCTCGCCTTTCACTTCCTGCAGAGGCTCGCCGCCATTGACTATTGGCCAACCTTCAGCCGACCACTCTACAGGGGCAAGGAACGTCTCGCGCCCGAGATGGTGGTAGCTGCCGTTGTAGAATCGGAAAGCGAGGAAGGTTATCCACCACTGTCCATTGGCATCCTCCACGAGGTCGCCATGACCCGTGCCCTGCACTTGGCTGCCCTGTGCCGCCATGCAGCAGTGGGTGAAGATTGGGTTGGCGGGATTCGACTCGTAAGGTCCATAGATGTTGCGGCTGCGGGCTATGGTGAGCTTGTGGGCAATCTCGGTGCCACCCTCTGAGATGAGCAGATAGTAATAGCCATCTTTCTTATAGATGTGTGGTCCTTCGGGATAGCGTCCGCCCGTGCCTTGCCAGATGCCGCGGCTTTCGGTGAGCTGACGGCCTGTGGTGGGGTCAATCTCGCAGAGCGTGATGGTGTTGTCGGGATTGCTCACCATGTAGCACTTGCCATCCTCGAAATAGAGTGAAGGGTCGATGCCTTGCTGACTGAGCCAGACAGGTTCGCTCCACGGACCTTCAGGACGCTCGGCAGTGACAAGGAAGTTGCCCTTGCCTCCAACGTTTGTGGTTATCATGTAGAAGAGTCCGTCGTTGTAGCGTATTGTTGGGGCGTAGATGCCTAACCACGACGAGGCTCCCGCCAATGGCAGTTGGCTCTCGCGGTCGAGCACGTTGCCTATCTGTGTCCAGTGCCTCATGTCGCTGCTCTTGAAAATTGGCACGCCAGGAAAATACTGGAACGACGAGTTGACAAGGTAATAGTCATTGCCCACGCGGCACACAGAAGGGTCGGGATGGTAGCCCGGAATGACAGGCAAGGCGTGAGCTTTGGATTTAGAGGTGAGAGGTGAGGGGTGAGAGGTGAGAGGTGAGGGGTAAGAGGTGAGGGAATAGCCCTGCACGCAGAACAGCATTGATAATAGGGTTGTAATCGCAATTTTCTTTTTCATAATGTTATTCGTTTATATAAATTTATTATTATTTTGTTGTTCACTTATTCACAAATCTCTCACCTTCCACTTCTCACCTCTCACCTCTTACTTCTCACCTCTGATAACCGCTCCAATCTGTCTCTTGCCGTCCATCATTATCTTCAGTGGTCGGTCGAAACGGACGTGGCGGACGTAAGTTGTCTCCTCTATGGCTGGCATCTGGTCGAGAAGGTCCTGACGGAAGAGACCATCGTTGTTGTAGGTGTTGACCGTGAAGTAGCCAACGCCAAACGACGTGAGGTTTTGGAAGAAATGGGTGCCTTGGCTTGGATCGACACGATAGTTCTTCAAGCCTGCCTCGACAATTAGTCGCGCACCACTGATGTGAGGCCATTTCACAGGAATGCCAAGCCAATAGTCGCTGGAGCCCCAACGTCCCGGACCAACGAGAATGTAGCCACGCTTCTCGTCGAGGAAATGGCGGTTGATGCGCTCTATCTCCTCTGCTATGGCAGGATTGTTGGCAGCAGTGAAATCGTCGCCGGTCTTTACATACACCACGTCGCAGACATCCTCGCTGATGCCGTGACCGAGCGAGTTGTTTGAGCGCAGGAGGCATTGTTCGTCGGGAATGGCGGCAATGTCCTCGTCGAGCATTTGCTTGCTGTCAACGATGGGTCGAATCTGCAACAGGTAGAACTCGCCAGTGCGGTCGTCGTTGATATTGCAGGCAAACTCAATCTCCACTGGACGTTTCATGTCGGCTGCGCCAAACTCCTGCGACATCTGTAGCAGTTTTGGCAATGGGAAGATGCCGTGCTGCAGGACTCCGCAGAACGAGATGACCTTTCGTCCTCCCTCGTATAATCCGTCGCGTATTACTTGGTCGTAAGGGTCGTAGGTGGAGGCTATGTAGTTGAGCGAGCCGTCCTTGTCGGCTTCCTTCACCCTGAGATTGAGAATGTTAAAACCGTCATCGACCTTGAAATCCTCGCTCACGTTCTTCATGTCGAGTGCATAGAAGCGTGTCTGCGTCTCGCGCAGCGCTGTCTCCAACTCACTGGTCTGCAGCACTTGGTGGGGATGGTGTGGGCTTACTCGCAGTGTCTGTCCGCCATCGACGATATATTTGCCAAGACCGAGGGCAAGACTTGCTATGCCTTCCTCCGCCTTCTCGTCGCCGATGGGATAGTAGTTGATGGAGCGGAGCACGCCGCTGAAGTTGGGATAGTAGCGGTCGCCATACTGCTTGCCCACTACCTCTTGCAGTATGACCGCCATCTTCTCTTGGTCTATGACGTTGCTCGTGGCAGTCATATAAGCCTTCGAGTCCTTGTAATAGACTGAGGCATAGACGCCCTTTATGGCGCAAGCCAGCATACGCAGCATCTCGTATTTGTCCTCACGGTATGGCACCATATAGGTTGAGTAGATGCCGGCGAAAGGCTGATAGTGGCTGTCCTCAAGCAGTGATGAGGAGCGCACGGCGATGGGCGACTTCACGGCATCGAAGAAGGTGAAGAAGTCGGCAATGAGCGAATCGGGCAACTGTGCTCGTAGGAAATGGCTCAGTATGATGTCGTCGGGAGCGTCGCTGAGTGCTATCTGGTAGAGGTTGTTCTTGTCCATGAACTCATCGAAGATGTCGGTGCAGAGTACCACGGTGCGTGGTATAGATACCTGCACTCCAGGCAACTGGTTCATCTCGGGATGGCGCTTTATGATGTTGTCGAGGAACGCCAAGCCGCGTCCCTTGCCTCCAAGCGAGCCATCGCCGATGCGGGCAAAGTGGCTGTAGGCATCGAACTTGCCACGGTCGAACACTGCCACGATACCGATGTTCTTCATCTGTCGGTATTGCACTATGGCGTCGAAGATGATCTTTCGGTGTGCCTGCACGTCCTGCAGCTTGTGCCATGTGACGTGCTTGAGGAAAGCCGAAACGGGGAAGATTGCCCTTGCGCAGAGCCAGCGGCTCATGTGGTTGCGGGAGATGTGGTAGAGCATCGAGTCGTCGGGAATCTTGAAGATGTTGTCCTGCAGTTCCTTCAGCGAGCGTATGCGCATCACCTCCTCGTGTGTCTTTGGGTCGCGGAAGATGAAGTCGCCGAAGCCCATGTGGCGTTCCATAAGGTTGCGCAGGTCGATGTTCATCTTCTTGGAGTTCTTATCCACAAAGCGGAAACCTTCCTTCTCTGCCTTCAGCCTGTTGTCGCTTTCGGAGCTCTGCAGTATAAGAGGAACGAACTCGTCGCGCTGACGTATCTCACGCAGCAGCTTCAGACCCGCCTCGGCATCCTTCTCGCCATCCTTGGGGAAGCGTGTGTCGCTGATTACGCCAAGCGTGTTGTCGTGATAGCGCTCATAGAGTTCCATAGCCTCCTCGTAGTTGCGCGCAAGCACAACCTTTGGTCGCCCACGCTTTCGCTGCGATGCGGCGTGTGGGTTCAGAGCCTCGGTGGAGAAGCGCTTGCTCTGCTGCAATATATAATTATATAGGTTAGGCAGTATGGAGGAGTAGAACCTAATACTGTCCTCTACGAGCAGTATCATCTGTACACCCGCCTCGTTGATGTCGTGCTCGATGTTCATCTTGTCCTCTATCAGTTTGATGATGGAGAGAATGAGGTTGGTGTTGCCCAACCAACAGAAGATGTAGTCGAACATTGAGAGATCCTCGTCCTGCATTCGTCGGGTGATGCCGTGGGAGAATGGTGTCAGCACCACACAAGGGATGTTGGGCGAGTCTTCCTTCACCTTTCGGGCAACATCGAAAGCGTCGTTGTCGGCATTGCCTGGCATACAGATGACGAGGTCGATGTCGGTACTGCGCAGCACCTCGTTGGCTTCCTCCGTCGTACTCACCTGTGTGAACGTGGGTGGATAGCGCAGTCCGAGGTCCATGTATTCATCGAAAATCTTTTCATCCACTCGTCCGTCGTCCTCGAGCATGAAAGCGTCGTAGGGATTGGCGACGATGAGCACGTTGAAGATGCGGCGTGTCATGAGATTGACGAACGACACGTCGCGCAAGTAGAATTTATTCCATTCCTGTGGTATGTTCGAGTTCATTGATGTATGTTTTTTTTAGGAGTGAGGGGCGTTTTAGAGGTGAGGGGTGAGGGGTGAGAGATATGCTTGAACCTGAATTAGAGGCAGAAACTGTGCTATGCAGTATTTTTCGCTTTCGCTCAACAACACGTCTCTCACCTCTTACCTCTTACCTCTCACCTCTAATATTCCAATGCATTATCTTCGATATCTGTGGTATCAGCGTCATAGCTATTTTTGTCTGTCCCTGATAGTTGGGATGCCAGTCGGAACCGAGGTCAACATCCTCGTTTATGATGTCGTTCATCAGGCTGGCGAAGTGGACGTTGGCGTAGCGGTTGGCGGTGCTTTCCTTCAGCAACTGTATGGCGGCACGGAGATATTCGTTGGACGAATGGGGAGTGATGCAGAGGATTGGCACGTTGTCGTAGCGGTTGCTGATGGTCTCTATCATCTTTATGTATGCCTCCACATAGTTCTTGGCTTCGGGAATGGCAGTGGGAGAGAAATCATTGGTGCCGAGGTTTATCGTCACGATGTCTGGTCGGCGTTGACTGTAGTCGTAGGGCGTGGTGGCAAACTGGTCGTAGATTTGGGTGTAGCGCGTTGACATGCAGATGTCCGACTTCTGCTTCTCGTCGCCCCAGTTCCTCACCATGCCGTTGCCAGAGTGGGCAATGAGTCGGTAGTCGGCATCGAAATAGCGTGCTATGATGCAGATGTATGCCTTGTTGCAGTTCTCCGTTTCCAATTTGAAGCGCTCGTTGGCAGCCAGTCCCTCCGTGCCGTAGCCGCAGGTGTAGGAGTCGCCGTAAGCCTCTATTAGCCTTGCCTTTGGCTCTACGGCTGATAGCGTGGCGCTCTTGTCAACCACGACAGAGTGGACTGTGGTGCAGCCATACTCGCCTTCGGTACATTTCTGCAGCATCAGCTCGTGTTCTCCCTTCGGCAGCTTCTCTGCCAGCATTATGGTTTGTGGCTCGGTGCCGGTTATCATGATTTTCTTCGTAACCTTTCCGTCGATGATTACGTTGTAGTAGCTCGTTCCCGTCTCAGAAACCACGATGCCTATGCGCCCACCAGTGAAGCGGGTCTTCATGTAGGTGCCTATCCAGTCGTAGCGCACACTGCCATCGGCGAGTGTCTCGGTGCGTCCAACAAAGGAAATGTTCTTGTCGTTTGCCTTCACTTGTTTGTCGGCTGCCGACACAAATGCGGGCATTAATAGGAATGCGATTGTCAAAAGTTGCTTTATCATAATTGAGGTAATTTTTGTTATAGGCTGCAAACTTACAACTTTTTTTTCAATTATGATGCAAAAAAGCGAAAAAGTTACGTTTCTACCGATGTTTTTCTGTCGTATCGGCTTATTTGCTTATGTTTCGTTTTTGTGATACCCTCGATTTGTTTGGGTTCTTGTCAATCTCGTCAAGCACCGACGAGTTTGTCCTGTCTGGCGTTTGTTGCTTGTCGGCTGTTGGCTGTTTGGCACTGTGTGGCGTAGTTTGCTGCTTCTGCACAACCGCAGGATCGCCAAGTTTGTGCAGTGGCTTCGACTCCTTGTGCTGTGCCTCTTTCATGTCTTGCCATACAGGAGTCATCGTTGGTCCTGGGTCTTGGGTGTCGAAGTCAATCTCGTAGAGCTTTTTGTCCTCTTTTGGCTTGAATGGTATGATTAGCTCGTCAGCCAGTTCCACGGTGACCATCGCCACGCCTTGTGCAAGCATGCCCAGCTCCTTTGCCGCACCCCATGAGAGGTCGATGATGCGTCCTCGTCCGTAAGGTCCACGGTCTGTCACCCTTACCATCACCGAACGTCCGTTTTGCACGTTTGTCACTTTCAGCATCGTGCCGAAGGGATGGGTTCGGTGGGCGCAGGTAAGGCTGTCGTGATGCAGTCGTTCGCCACTACTCGTACGCGAGCCCGTAGCCTTTTTTGAATAATAAGAGGCTTTGCCCCTCTGTGGCTCTTGGGCAAAGGCAGAAGGTGAGAGGTGAGTGGTTAGAGGTGAGAGAATAGCGAACAAAGAGGCTTTCAATAGGCGTTTTGCAACTCTATTGAACCAACATTTCTTATGTTCTAACCCTCTTGTCAAATCTCGTTCTTTTTTATTCAAACTATTCTCTCACCTCTCACCTCTTACTTCTCACCTCTCACCTCAAAAATTATACTATTCCCTGTGCCATCATGGCATTGGCAACCTTCATGAAGCCAGCGATGTTAGCGCCCTTCACATAGTTGATGTAGCCACTTGGCTCCTTGCCATATTTCACGCACTGCTCGTGGATGTTGTGCATAATCTGGTGCAGGTTCTTGTCAACCTCTTCCTCGCTCCAGCTCAGACGGATGGCGTTCTGGGTCATTTCCAGACCTGATGTAGCAACACCACCTGCGTTTACTGCCTTGCCAGGTGCGAAGAGCTGACCAGCTGCGATGAACTTGTCAACAGCCTCAGCCGTGCAACCCATGTTGGAAACCTCAGCAACCAAGAGAGGCTTGTTTGCCAAGAGAGCGTCAGCATCGGCACCGCTCACCTCGTTCTGTGTGGCGCATGGCAGTGCGATGTCGCACTTAACCTCCCATGGACGCTTGCCAGGAACGAATGTTGCCTCTGGGAACTCCTCTGCGTAAGGAGCGCAGACATCGTTGCCGCTGGCACGCAGTTCGAGCATGTAGTCAATCTTCTCGCCGCTGATTCCCTCTGGGTCGTAGATGTAGCCGTCAGGACCAGAGATCGTGATTACCTTCGCACCAAGCTGTGTGGCCTTTGTGGCAGCACCCCAAGCAACATTGCCGAAACCACTGATAGCAACAGTCTTGCCCTTTATGTCAAGTCCGTGGGTCTGCAGCATCTCATTCACAAAGTAGAGTGCGCCGAAGCCTGTTGCCTCTGGACGGATCTTTGAGCCGCCCCACTCCAGTCCCTTGCCTGTGAGCACGCCGCTCCACTCGTGTGTGAGCTTCTTATACATGCCGAAGAGGTAGCCAATCTCGCGTGCGCCAACACCGATGTCGCCTGCAGGAACGTCCTCTGATGGACCAATGACCTTGTGCAGCTCGGTCATGAACGCCTGGCAGAAACGCATCACCTCATTGTCAGAGCGTCCGCGGATAGAGAAGTCTGAGCCTCCCTTGCCACCGCCCATAGGCAGAGTGGTGAGTGCATTCTTGAAAGTCTGCTCAAAACCAAGGAACTTCAGGATTGACAGGTTTACCGATGGGTGGAAGCGCAATCCGCCCTTGTATGGGCCAATGGCGCTGTTGAACTGTACTCGATAGCCTATGTTGACATGCACTTCGCCTTTGTCATCGACCCAAGGCACACGGAACGTCAGCACTCGCTCGGGCTCTACGATGCGCTCGATAATCTTTGCCTTCTCGAATTCCGGATGCTGGTTATAGACATCCTTTACCGACAAGAGGACTTCTCTCACTGCCTGCAGATACTCCAGTTCACCAGGGTGCTTCTGCTCCAGCTGTTGCATAATTTTTTCAACTTCCATAATAGTAGGTTTTTTAATGTTTCACAAATTAATGTCAATGTGTAATAGTAATGCCGCAAAATTAGACCTTTTTCGGCAAACCTCCAAACATTTTCGTGAATATTTTAGCCTTGATGGTTACGTTTTGTTAAATATTGACTTTAAACAACGTTTCTTAAACCTTTACGCACTATTTTTCGTGCCTTGCCAAGCTGTTTTTCTGCGTATTTGTACTTAACGTCGAGTGCCGTGGCAATCTCTCCAAGCTTCATCCCGTCGTAGATACTCATCTGATAAATCGTGCGGCACTTGTCGGGCAACGCCTCGATGTGCCTTGCTATTTCTTGGGCGAGGTCGCTTGCCACAATCCTCACCTCAAACGATTCTGTTGCCGCGGAAGTGGTGGCTGTCTCCACCTTGTTGTATTGTCGGACTATGGCACGATGCCTCACGATACTGATGGCCACATTCCTTACCATGTTGTGGACAAGGGCTGGCACAGAGGTGGGGATTATGCTGTCCCGCATAGTCAACAAACGGGCAAAACATTCCTGAACGACATCCTTCGACTCCTCGGTGTCGTTCAGTATCTTATTGGCAAAGGAACGCAATTCGTCAAGGTTCTTTGCGTAGTATTCGGTAATCGTATCCATTGTGCTCTTAGGCATGTCTGATATGTTGTATGTAGTTGCAAGCCTTTCTGTTTTGTCTGCAAATATAGTAAAGTTGTTTTAGAAAGCAAGCGGGAAATGGCAAAAAAAATGCTAAAGGTAACAAATTGTAGTGGTTTTTGTTACATTTACTAATGCCGGTCTCACTTTTTTCGTTTATCTTTGCACCCAAAACGAAATACCCTACACTACGAAATGAAAAGAATCATTACCCTATTGCTGACACTTACGCTTGCCGTAGGCTTCGGCATGGCAGCAACGAAAAAGCTGCGCCAACGACTGACCTTCGACCAAGGTTGGCAGTTCCGACTGTGTGTGAACTACGACGAGGTGAGGCTCGTGCTCGACTCGCTTGGAGTGGAGGAAGCCCCCTCCAGCTCCCCCAACGATGCCCCCTCCGACTCCCCCAAGGGGGAGAGAAAGGTAAACAAGGTTACTGACGATACTGAGCCTGAGCAGGCAAAGGCTGACCTTTCAAGCTCCCCTAAGGGGGAAGGAAGCCTTTATGGCAGGTTCCGCAGCGTCAGTGTGCCGCACGACTGGAGCATCGAACTGCCGTTTGACCCGCAGATGGGCGGCTCGGCTGGCTATCTCGCAGGTGGGCAGGGCGTTTATGTGAAGGATTTCACATTGCCTGCCTCAGTGGTTTCCGGCGGTAGGATTGCCATAGAGTTTGACGGAGTATATCATCGTGCCACGGTGTGGCTCAACGGACATCGTCTCGGACACCATGTCTATGGCTACACAGGATTTGGATTCGACCTTACACCTTATTTATATATTAAGGGCAACAATCGGCTCGTAGTCCATGTTGACCGTGAGGAACAGTCGCGTTGGTACACCGGCTCTGGCATCTATCGCCACGTCTGGCTGTCGGCAACGGCAAGGACCCATATCAAGCACAACGGCATCTATGTCGTAGCCACTACCGACGGAACGGTTCGTGTCAACACTGAGGTGGAAGGCGAATACTCAAAAATCTCCCACACCATTATTGACCCTCAGGGCAAGAAAGTTGCCTCGTCAAACACGGGCGAACTGCGCATAGCCAGTCCACAGCTTTGGGGTGTCAACAGTCCCGTTGTCTATACGTTGCTGACCCAAGTGCGCGACTCTCGCGGAAAACTTGTTGACGAGGTTGCCACGCAATTCGGCTTCCGCGACATACGTTTCGATGCCGATACGGGCTTTTGGCTCAATGGCGAGAACATGAAACTGCGCGGAATGTGTCTGCACCAGGATGCGGGAAGTCTTGGAGTGGGAGTGCCCGACGAGGTATGGCTACGCAGGCTCAAGGCTCTCAAGGCCATCGGCTGCAATGCCATCCGTTGCTCGCACAATCCACCGTCGCCCGAGTTCCTCACCATGTGCGACACCCTTGGGCTGCTTGTGCTCGACGAGGCTTTCGACAAGTGGAAGTCAGGCTACTACAAGCCATTCTACGACGACAACGCCCATCAGGACATTGCCGATATGGTGCTGCGCGACCGCAACCATCCTTCGGTCATCCTATGGAGCATTGGCAACGAGGTGAGCGAGGCATGGCGAACAAGCGACGAGGGAGTGGAGCGTGCCAGTGAGCTGAATGGCATAGTCAAGAGGCTCGACCCCACACGTCCTACCATGCTTGCTTGCCAACAGGGTTTTCAGGATAAGATTGCCGACGTGGTGGATGTCGTAGGCTACAACTACCTTGAGCCGCGAATGATTGCCGACCACAAGCGCTTCCCAAAGAGGAAGATGTTTGTGGCTGAGGCTTTCGTATATTATTCCGGACTGCGTGAGAATCTCGTACGCGATTGGGTGGAGCGCAATCCGTGGAACTTTGTCGAGGACTATCCTTTCATAGCAGGCTCTTTCGTGTGGGCAGGAGTGGATTATCTTGGTGAGTCGTCGCCATGGCCTGCCAAAGGCTGGTGCTCGTGTCCCTTCGACATGACCCTTAGGGAACGCCCACAGGCAGCCTACTACCATCCCGCATGGAATCCCGACAAGGACTATCTGAAACTCGTGGTGCGCGACAACTGCTTCGACCAGCCCACAGGCACCGACCATTGGCAATATCCTCCAATGGCTGACACGTGGGACTTGCCCTATACCGACTCCCGTTGTGTGGAGATTCGCTGCTACACCACCTGCGACTCCGTGCAGTTCTTCTTCCCCATGTGGAGCAATCCACAGTTGCCGCTGAAACCTCGCGTCACTGCCGACTATCCCGACCACTGCATCAAGCTGCAGTTGCCCGCACGTCAGGGAAAGGTGCTTGCCGTGGGCTATCGTGGAGGCAAGGAAGTGATGCGCGACTCGCTTGTCAACCATGGCCCTGTGGCTGACGTAAGACTGGAAGCCGACTTCACGCGCCTCAATCCCGTTGCTACCGACTTCTCACCCCAGACAGCGAAGAACACCGTCAGCCACATTCGTCTGACACTTGTCGATAGCCTTGGCCGTCGCCAGCAGATGCAGCCACGCCGCTTCCGTGTCGAGACCGAAGGTCCTGTCCGTCTGCTTGGAGTGGAGACAGGCGATATGCGTCGCCACGACTCATGGCGCACCACAGAGCTACCAACCTATTTCGGCGAGGGGCTCGTACGCATACAGTCAACGACAAGGACGGGCAAAGCCCGCGTGATTTTCCATGTCGAGGGCTTCGACCGTCCTTTTGTCAAGGAGATAGATGTCGTGGGACTATAAGTTCTGATATTCAGGCGTGAAGGTGTCGCCGAGCGACAGGTCGCCAGAGTGGGCACCGAGTTTTAGCCAGCGGCTGCGCTGTGCCGACGTTCCATGGTTGAACGAGTCGGGAACAGTGTAGCCGCGGGCTTTTTTCTGCAGATAGTCATCGCCTATCTTGCGTGCAGCCTCCAGTCCCTCGTCAATGTCGCCATCCTCAAGGCTGCCGAAGATTCGGTTGTCGTGGTATGCCCATATCCCTGCATAGAAATCTGCCTGTAGCTCAAGGCGCACGCTGAGCTTGTTGCTCTCCTTCTCGCCAACGGATGCCATCATCTCGTGAACGCGGTCGAGGTCGCCGAGAAGATACTGCACATGGTGTCCCACCTCGTGAGCAATGACGTAGGCGTATGCAAAGTCACCGTCGGCACCAATCTGCCGTTTCATGTTCATGAAGAACGACAGGTCGATATAAACCGTCTGGTCGGCGGAGCAATAGAATGGTCCCGTGCTCGATGTGGCGTTGCCGCAACCCGACCGCACGGCATCCTTGAATATCACCATCTTGGGTGGCACATAGCGTCTGCCCATCTGACGGAACAGCTCGCTCCACACGTCCTCTGTTCCCGCAAGAATCTGTGCCGAGAACTTGTAGAGTTCCTCTTCCTCCTTGGTGCCAACATATTCCGTTTGTCCAGATTGCTGCGTTGACAGTCCAAGCATGCCCGAGAGTCCCGACGTTCCCTGTGTGACAACTATGAGCACCGCCACAGCCGCCAGTCCTATCAGTTTTGTCTTTAGTCCACCAGGCAAAATGGCAAGCAGCCTGAGAAGTCCCAGTCCACCGCCAGCCATGTTCATTCCCTCTCCGCGACGGTCATTGACGTTGTCGCTCATTCTTCGTCCATCAAGTCTCATATTTTTTCTACAATGTTGTTCGTGTAAAAATCAGGTGGAAACCCCAAAAGCCCGCAGTTCTGGCTATCGCATCTGCTCCTTCTCCTCCTTGGGCTTTTTCTCTTTTGCCTTGCGCGCCTTGGTTTTCCTCTCCTCCCTTTCCATCGCCACGACGAGGGAGTGCTGCTTCTCCTTCAGATAGATGCTGATGGTGAAGCCCTTGTCGGCTATCGACTTTAGAAGGAGGCGGTGGAAGCGGTAGAGATAGTAGAGGTCGGCATAGGTCTCGTTGAGTCGTTTCATTGCCTGCTTGTTGTTCGACCTCACTTGTCCCGTAAGCTCCATTGGCTTTTTGAGACTAGTCTCTATTGCCCCGATGAAATATTCCGCGCTGTGCCTTACCCTTTCGAGAAGCGACTCGTCGAGAAGTTGCACGCAAGTCATCCGGCTAAGGCTTGCAGTCCATTTCAGTGCTATGTCGGTCACTTTCAGCCTCAGGTCTGCCACTGCCTGCCTGTGCAGTTGCGTAAGCGAGGCGTTTGAGGTGGAGAAGAACTCGCTAAACAGGCGCAGCATCAGTTCCTCCTTTGCCTGTAGGTTGCTGAAGTCGAACAGCTCGAAGAGCAGCTGACGTTGGTATTCCTGTTTCAGTTGCGGCAGTTGGCTGACGCTCATTGCTGCCTCCTCTCCCTGATGGGCAATATAATGGTTTACGCGCTCGTCGCTGATTATTGCCGAGTTGTCTATTTGCGAGGCTATCACCAGTCCGTCGAGGCTGCGGCAACGGCTCAACGCCACATACACCTGCCCCGAGGCAAAAGAGTGTCCTGCGTCGATGATGGCGCGGTCGAACGTCAGTCCCTGACTCTTATGTATGGTTATTGCCCATGCCAGCCGAAGTGGGTATTGTCGGAACAAGCCCTGTATGTCGGTCTCTATCTCGTGGGTCTGTGGGTTGACTGTGTATTTTGCGTTCTCCCATTCCTGTGGAGTCACCTCTATCGGGTCATTCTCGCCAGTGCACACCACCTTCACGCAATCATTGCCCAGCTCCACCACTCGTCCTATCTTTCCGTTATAGTATCTGCCGTCGGTGTCGTTCTTTATGAACATCACCTGCGCGCCCTCCTTCAGCGTGAGGTCGTGTGCGGTGGGATAGGACAGGACAGGGAAGTTTCCCTCCACTTCAGCCGTGAATGTGAACGGCTTGCTGTTGAGGCGTTGCATCTCGTGGTCGTTGTATTCGTCAGCCATGCGGTTGTGGGTCGTTAGCCTTATGTATCCCTCCTCTGGCTTCGGCTTGAACGTCGGGTTGTATCTCCTGTGCAGTGTGAGCATGTCGTCTGCCGTGGGCAGTCCATCCCTGACATGGTTTAGAAGGTTGACGAAGCTCTCGTCGGTTTGTCGGTAGATTTTCTCAAGCTGTATGGTGACGTAGTCGGTTTGCTGCAGAGCCTTGCTGCCGAAGAAATAAGGCGTGTCGTAATATGGGCGTAGCAGTTCCTCGTCCTCTGGAGTCACCACAGGCGTGAGCTGTGCCAGGTCGCCAATCATCAGCAGCTGTACGCCTCCAAATGGCTTGTAGCGGTTGCGGTAGCGGCGCAGCACGGAGTCGATGGCATCGAGCAGGTCGCTGCGCACCATGCTTATCTCGTCTATCACGAGCAAATCCATTGATGCCATAATCTTCCTCTTCTCCTTCCCAAACTCGAAGATGTTCTTCACATTGGCACCGGGGACGTAAGGCGACAGTGGCAACTGGAAAAACGAGTGGATGGTCATGCCACCGGCATTGATGGCGGCAACTCCCGTAGGGGCGACCACAACCATCTGTTTCTTGCTCTTTTCCTTCACAGTCCGTAGGAAGGTGGTCTTGCCTGTGCCAGCCTTGCCCGTCAGGAAAATGCTTTTCCCCGTGTGCTCAACAAACTCCCAGGCATTCCTAAGTTCTGGATTTCTTTCCGTTGCCATATCGTGAGAATATAATTTATCTGCAAAAGAAATGATTAAAAAAACGCTTTGCTGCTTTTTTCTTTTTAGTTGAGTGTTAGATTGAAAGTGGCACCGAATAAAAAAAACGGAAAGGCGACAAAACGATGCATTATTTAGCCACAAGGGTAGAAGAAAGCCTTCACCCCTCATTATCGGCAATCAATTCATTGAGAATCAAAAATGCCCGATATATGAGGGGTGAAAGGGGAAACATCAGTTGTATTTCAAAATCTGTCCCGGCATCAGGCGAATGCGCTTGCCGATACGATTGAGCTTGCAGAGAGCGTCAACTGTGGTGCCACGTTTTTTGGCTATTGAGGACAATGTCTCACCAGCGGCAACCTTGTGGAACTTCACGTCCTTGGCATAAGTTGCCTCAGGAGCAGCAATGGCAAGCTCTATGTCTTCCTCGTTATCGCCTATGCCGCCACCGCCAACACCACGGAGACGATTGGCAACGACAGACTCCGACTCATAACGGTTGCGATAGAACATATAGTTGTCGCCTATCACGTCCTGATTGCGGAAGTCGAACATGAGTGCGGGATTGAGGGCTACGCCGCAAAGGCGTGTCTCAAAATGGAGATGAGAACCGGTGCTTCGGCCTGTGTTGCCACCGAGACCTATTGGTTCTCCTGCCTTGACTATCTGGTTTTCGTCAACCAGCTGCTTGGACATGTGACCGTAGATTGTCTCAAGACCATTGCCATGGCGGATTACGACATACTTGCCGTAGCCCTTTGCCTCGTAGCGTACCATTCGCACCTTGCCATCGAAAGCGGCACGGATGGTGTCGCCGATATAGACCTTCACGTCGATGCCCTTGTGCTGACGTCCCCAACGACGACCGAAATTGGATGTCACCACTCGGTTGGTGGTAGGCATACAGAAGCCACGGAGGTCGATGCTGAACGTGTCAGGCAGTTCGGTGGCACGATGAGCATATATGTTGTTCCAATCCTCATACAAGTCGGCTGCAGGCGTCTCCATCTGCTCAGCCTGAATAAGGCGGTTGAGGGCTACAGAGTCAACTGCTTTCATTTTCTTGTCGATCGGTGCCTGGCGAGCCAATATGTCCTGTCCCATCATCGGGATAGCGGATATAGACATGAATGCCAGTATTGCAATAGTCTTTAGTTTTCTGAATTTCATAAATCTTTATAGTTATTCTAATGCCGAAGCATTGGCCTGTCTGACGCAACGATAATTACAATCCAATTATGAGCTGCACGTCGTTAGGCCTCGGTTATTGTAAAATCAACATTGCAAAGATAGGCATTTTTTGTCAAAAGAGGAAGCAATAAACATCTTTTTATTGTAATTTTAACACTTTTGTCACGAAATAGCCGACCAGTTAACATTAGTTTTGCGCAATTCGTATAATCTGTGCACATAGATTGCATTATCAGGACTTTGCATGAGAGGGTCGGCAGTGATGATGGCCTGAGCCTCATCGCGTGCCATCTGCACAAGCTGTCCGTCGCGTGCAATGTTGGCTATTCGCAAGTCGAAAGCCATGCCGCTCTGCTGCGTTCCCTCAAGGTCGCCAGGCCCGCGGAGCTTCAGGTCCGCCTCCGCTATGCGGAAACCATCGTTCGTGTCGCACATGATGTCTATGCGCTTGCGGGTGTCGGCACTGAGCTGGTAGCAGGTTACGAGAATGCAATAGGACTGGTCGGCGCCACGCCCTACCCTACCCCGCAACTGATGCAACTGCGAGAGTCCGAAGCGCTGAGCATCGAGAATCACCATCACCGAGGCATTGGGGACGTTCACTCCCACCTCAATGACCGTAGTGGCGACAAGAATCTGAGTCTCACCGGAGGCGAAACGCTGCATTTCCTCCTCTTTCTCCTTTGGTTTTATCTTCCCATGCACCTTGCTCATCTTGTACTCAGGGAAAATCTGGCGCAATGCCTCATATCCGTCCTCAAGGTTCTTGAGGTCGATGTGCTCGCTCTCCTCAATGAGTGGGAATACGATATATGCCTGCCTGCCAAGGCGAATCTGCCTACGGATGCTCTCGTAGAGCTGCGGCAGCTGTGCGTCATAGACATGCTGCGTCTGCACTGGCTTGCGCCCTGGGGGCAACTCGTCGATGACACTAACGTCGAGGTCGCCATAGAGAGTCATGGCGAGGGTGCGGGGAATAGGCGTGGCTGTCATTACGAGGACATGGGGCGGATTGTCGCTCTTGCTCCACAGCTTGGCACGCTGAGCCACGCCAAAGCGGTGTTGCTCATCGACCACCACCATGCCAAGTCGGGCAAAGCGCACTGTGTCCTCTATCACGGCATGGGTGCCAACAAGAATATCCACTCGCCCAGCAGCCAAATCCTCAAGGATGGTGTTCCTACGTTTTCCCTTTACTATTCCCGTAAGCAGCTCCACACGGATGTCCATTCCGTCAAGAAAGTCCTTAATGGTCTTAAGGTGTTGTTCAGCAAGGATTTCAGTAGGAGCCATGATACAGGCCTGATAGCCATTGTCGATGGCAATGAGCATCGACATGAGAGCCACCAATGTCTTTCCGCTGCCAACGTCGCCCTGCAGCAGCCGGTTCATCTGCCGCCCGCTCCTCATGTCGTTCCATATCTCCCTTATCACCCGCTTCTGTGCCTCAGTGAGCGGAAAAGGAAGATGGTCGTGATAGAAACCGTTGAAAACATCCCCAATACGGGGGAACACATAGCCTCGGTATTTGCGTCGGTTGTCGGAGGCATAGCGGACGATGTTCAGCTGGACATAGAACAGTTCCTCAAACTTCAGCCTCACGCGTGCCCTCTCAAGAGCCTTTGCCGACTCGGGGAAATGGATGTTGCGCAAAGCTTCGTCGCGCGATGCGAGGTGCAGTCGCTGAACCTGCCCTTCGGGAAGTGTCTCTGGCAAAGGATCCTTCATCAAATCCATGAGATTGCGCATCAGCCTCTCCATGGAGCGAAGCGTGAAACCAGCCTTCTTCATCTTCTCCGTGAGCGAGTAGTAAGGCTGCAAGCCCAGTCCCGACAACTGCATCTCCTCTGCAGGGTCGATGTCGGGATGCACGACGTTTATCCGCCCGCTGAACATCGTGGGTTTGCCGAAAACGATGTATTGCGCACCTATTTTATAATGCGTGCGCGCGTGACGGCCACCATTGAACCATGTCAGGTCCATAAGGTTACGTCCGTCGGTGAAATGGGCAACGACACGCTCGCGGCGTGGTCCCATCTCGAAAGTCTCGAAACTGAGAATCCTGCCTTTTATCTGCACGAAAGGCATCTCGGTGTTCACTTCCTCTATCCTGTAAAGCTTGCTACGGTCGATATACTTATAAGGGAAATACATAAGCAGGTCGGCAAAGGTCTTGACTCCTATCTCGTCGCCAAGCACCTTCGCCCTCTTGGGTCCCACACCGGGCAGATATGTTATCTCAGTGTCAAGATTCAGCATCAACAGACTGGTTTGTTTAGGTGTCCATTCAGCACAGACTCAGCAAAGACCAAGTCCATGGGTCGTGTTATCTTGATGTTTGTAGGCTCACCCTCTATATAGCTCTCATTTTGAGCAAATACGGAGCAAACGGAGGCATCGTCGGTAAACAATTCGCTGAAAGACTGGTCGTATGCCTTACGCATCACCCTAAACGGGAAGCACTGCGGCGTCTGGACAAGGCGGTATTCCGAGCGGGGCACGTTGCCCTTACCGAAATGATAGAGGGTGTCGGTGACAGGAATGGCAGGAATACACATATCGAACTTGCGGGCACCTTCAAAGCAACGGCCTATAAGGTCAGCCGTGAGCAATGGGCGAACGCCGTCGTGGACAGCCACAACACCTTCCTCGTCCTCACCGATCAGGGAGAGTCCGTTCCTTACCGACTGGTATCGTGTGTCGCCTCCATTGGCAATGCGCACTTTAATGTCGAAACCATGTTTCCCACACAACTCGCGCCAATAGTCCTGTTGGTCGATGGGCAGCACGAGAATGATGTCGAGCTCAGGCGAATAGGCATGGAAACAACTTATGGTGCGCATGAGAATAGGCACGCCGCCAAGCAGCATGAACTGCTTGGGAATGTCGCCGCCCATGCGCAAGCCCTTGCCTCCAGCCACAATGATGACATGATCCATTACTTGCCCATCAAGTGGTTGAAAATCATGCCTTCGCGAAGCGTGTCAGCAACTTCCTTGCCAGCCAGAATCTCAAGAATGGCATAGCCATAAGGGAAAGCCGCGGCAGGTCCCTCGCCTGTTATGATGTTGCCATCGATGGTGACAAGCTCCCTTGTGTAGGTAGCTCCCGTCATCGTGCCCTCACAGCCTGGGTAGCAAGTGGCACGCTTTCCATTGAGCAATCCGAGAGAGCCGAAAACCATTGGAGCGGCACAGATGGCAGCTATGCGACGACCAGACTCATAGTGAGCGACAATGGCATCGCGCAGTCCCTCATGGGCATTGAGATTGGTTGAGCCAGGCATACCGCCAGGCAACATCAGCAAGTCTGCATCGCTGAGGTCAACATCCTCAAACAACGTATCAGCCTTAAGCGTGACGCCATGTGCCGATGTAACAAATTCGCTACCTGTGATGCTTACAGTCACAACGTCCTGTCCACCACGTCGAAGAATGTCTAATGGAGCCAAAGCCTCAACGTCCTCGAAGCCATTGGCCATGAATTGATATATTTTTGCCATAATATTTAATTTTGGGGAGTTCCAAGGAGTTCAAGGAGTTAAGGACAATAGTCCTTGCGCTTGCTGTGGTAGTTTTCCCAGCTTAAACATCTGTCTTTTTTTCGCTTCGCTCAAGGAAACTCCTCCTTGAACTCCCTTAACTCCTTTAACTCCTTTAACTCCTGATTTTCACCTCAATGCCTCCAAATATTTCCCTATTGTCTCGTGGAGTCCCGTATAAAGGGCATCGCAGATAAGGGCATGTCCTATGCTCACCTCGTCAACCCAAGGAATCTGCTGATGGAAATAGTGAAGGTTTACGAGACTGAGGTCGTGACCCGCGTTCAGTCCAAGTCCCAGCTCACGGGCAGCCTTTGCCGCATCGATGAAAGGCTTTATTGCCTCTTCGCGGTCAGTGGGATAGTTGGAGGCGTAGGGCTCGGTGTAGAGTTCCACACGGTCGGTGCCACACTCCTTTGCCGCAGCCACCATCTCAGGGTCTGCGTCAACGAAGATGGATGTCCTTATTCCTGCCTCCTTGAACCTGCCCACCACATCGGTCAGGAACGCCTTGCACTCACGCGTGTCATAACCATGGTTTGACGTTATCTGGTTGTCGGCATCAGGCACAAGAGTTACCTGGGTAGGCTTCACCTCAAGCACCAAGTCGATGTATTTGTCAATAGGGTTTCCCTCAATGTTCAGCTCTGTCGTTATCCTTGGCTTAATATCGCGCACATCCTGGTATCTGATGTGTCTCTCGTCGGGGCGTGGGTGCACCGTTATTCCCTGCGCACCGAAAGCCTCGCAGTCCAAAGCCACCTGCAACACGTTGGGGTTGTTTCCGCCCCTCGCGTTCCTTATCGTGGCAACCTTGTTGATGTTTACGCTCAGTTTTGTCATCTTTGTTCTACGTTAAATTGTTCTATAATAACAAAAGTGGCTCCGACAATCAAAAAAAGCGCCCAATAATTTTGCGGATTAGCCAAATTCTATTATCTTTGCCACCGAAATATGCGGCAAAGATAATGAAAACCGAGCAAATGACAAAGTAATTCGGGATTTTTTTCTAAAGAATTGCCAATATCAATAAACTTATGGCATCACGGACACTCAGATTCGCCCTTTTCGGCAATATTTACCAAGCCAAGAAGTCGGCATTCATCAACAACATCATCGGCTCGCTGAAGGAAAGCGGAGCCGAGGTAAACATCGACAGCGAGTTCTATCACTTCCTTGTCGATACAGGACGTGCGGGGCTGCCCGTCGATAACGTGTTCAACGGCAACGATTTCGAAGCCGATTTCGTAGTCTCAATGGGAGGCGACGGAACTTTCCTAAAGGCTGCAAGCCGCGTAGGGGAGAAGAATATTCCAATAATAGGAGTGAACATGGGACGATTGGGTTTCCTTGCCGACGTGCATCCCGAGGAGTTCCACAACTGCGTAAAGGCTCTCTACGAGAAGAAATACACCATTGAGGACAGAACAGTAATCAAGGTGAAAGCCGAAGGCAACGAGTTTGTAGGAAGCGACTGCGCACTCAACGACGTGGCAATACTAAAGCGCGACAACGCCTCGATGATTACCATCCATGCGAGCATCAACGGCGAGCACCTGACAACATACCAAGCCGACGGCCTTGTAGTCAGCACCCCAACAGGCTCAACAGCCTACTCTCTCTCCGTCGGTGGACCAATCATCGTGCCGGGAACCCATGTGTTCTCGCTCACTGCCGTTGCACCCCACAGCCTCAGCATGCGTCCAATAGTCCTCTCCGACGACTCTGTCATCACCTTGCGCGTGGAATGTCGCAGCCACCATTTCCTCGTGGCACTCGACGGAAGAAGCGAGAAGTGTATCGAGGGCTCAACCATCACACTGCAGAAAGCGCCTTACAGCATGAAGATAGTAAAGCGCCAGGAATCCACCTTCTACTCCACATTGAGGGAAAAGATGATGTGGGGAGCAGACACAAGGGGCTAAAATATTTAGTAATTGAAGAAACTTTGTGTAGCGATATTTGATTTACATTTGTTTATGTTTGAAGGGTTTGAGAAGTTTGAAAGGTTTGAGAAGTTTGAAAGGTTTGAAGGGGTTGTTAGTTTGAAGGGGTTGTTAGTTTTTTGTACTTCGCCATCCTTCGGTATGGTTTCGTGATGCCTTCGAGATGAGTTCGGGACGATTGTAAAGAATTTCACCGTGCAAAAACAACTGTAACACTGTAGCGTGTAACGCTGCCTTCCATTCGTCGATGCGTTACACGTTACAGTGTTACAGTAAGAAATGGAGTCATTCGGCAGTTAGTTGACAACTGGATACTCAATTGTCACGATCGTTCCATAACTGTTGTCGCACTTGTTCCATAGTTGTTGTCACAACTGTTCCATAACTATGGAACGACTGTGTCAACAGCTATCCAGTTGCCATGACGGGACGTTTGTTGCTTCTGTTGTCTTGACTTGCCCTTCTTCATTACTCCTTACGGCCTGCCTGTAGTCTGCGTAATTCTCGGCAACGA
>CAMAGM010000032.1 GCA_945833995.1 uncultured Prevotella sp. | reverse complement strand
CAGGAACTGGAAAGGATGAAGTCGGCATTCACCAAGAACCTCAGCCACGACATACGCACTCCGCTCAATGCCGTGGTGGGATTCTCCGAGCTGATGCTCAACGGTGAGGGACTGAGCGAGGACGACAAGGCAGAGATAAAGGAGAAGATAGAGGAGAACTCAAACGTGCTCACCACCATAGTAAACGACGTGCTACAGCTGTCGTTCATCGAGAGCGGTAGGCAAAAGGTGGAGAAGAAGGAGTGTGGGCTAAACGAGGTAATAAAAGACTCCATAAGTGACATTACCGATGGGGAGAGGAACGGAAAGGAAATAGACTGTGAGGGAAACACGGACATAGGGCTTACCACCGACGCGAAACTGCTGAAGTCGGCACTGACCCACGTGCTGAAGTTCGCCCTCAACCACACCAACGCCAAGGAAATAGGCCTGCGGACAGGCGTGTCGGACAATGAGGCAGACATAAGCATAGAATATGACATAGACCCGACGACGGAATGTGACAAACGTGCCCTAACAGGCAACGCCACGTTGGCGGGCAACATGGAGGCATACAAGATGTCGCTGCCCGTTAGCAGTGCTGCCGTAAGGAAACTCATGGGAACGATAAGCTTTGAGAAGACAAGCTACGACAAGGCGCGGATATTGCTCACCATACCGCTGAAAGTCATCATTGCAGTGGTGCTGACCACCGCAGCCCTGCTCTGTCCGCTCTCAGCGAAGGCACAGTTCACCAAGCAGAAACTGGAGCCGGATATTTACAAGATATACACTGAGGCGCAGAACAACCGCGACCTGCCATTAGGTCTGAAAAAGGCACGTGAGGTGTATCGGATAGGACTGAAGCGAGGCGACAAATACATACAATGTGTGGGTCTTGGTGTTGAGCTTCAGCACCATGTCATGAACGGCAACGACAAGGAGGCGTTCAGCGCGATAAGGCAGATACAACGCTTGGCGACAGACATACGCGACACCTTATATTATTATATGGCGTTTGGCAACGAGGTGGCAATACACCTCAACAACCACCACACGCTGAGGGCACTGCAATGCTGTCTTGACATGCGCGACAAGGTGGATAACACCGACGACCACTTCGGACAATACACTTGCTACAGGATGCTGGGCGACATCTATCGTGTGAGGAAAAACCGCGAGCAGGCGTGCCAATGGTACATCAAGGCACTGAACCTGTTCAAGCAGTACTCCATAAAGCACGACCCCACAATGTCGATACTGAGGGTGGCTATGCTGAAACGACAGATGTACGACTACGAGGGAGCGAGGAAATACATCGACGAGGCACGCAAGATTCCAAACATAGAGCGATACAAGTATCTTATCAACTTGGAGGAAGCCTATCTCGCCTTCGAGAACAACGACACCACAACGTTCAGAAAATACCAAACGCTGGCAATGAGTCAGAAAGAGAAGCACGGTTTCCGCTATCCAGAGAAGGAGAGGTTGCTGGAGGCTATGCGCCTCGTGTTCGACAACCACATGGATGAGGCCAACAAACTTGCCAAGGAGAAGCTGACAGAAAGCGAATATAGGCATCTTGCCACCGTAATTCTCACCAACATGGGTGATTGGGCAGAAACCATGACCTCATACAACGAGGAGAGGAACCTGTTCTTCGAGGAAAGGGCAAACGTGTTTGAGGCTGACAAGGCTGAGATGAAAGAGCTGATAGGCAACAACGAGCTTGAGGCAAGCAACGTGAGACTTAGGCTTGAGGCGGCACGGTTGGAGATAGAGCACAACAAGGCAGTTGCGGAACTGAACAAATATGAGGAGGCTCAACGCCAACTGCTCGCCACCAACAACCAGCTCGCCATATCGAAGATGAGAGCCAACAAGCAGTTGGAGAGCACCTTTGGCAAGCGCAACGCCATGAGCAGGAAACAGCACACAGCCGACGCAAGGCAGGCAACGGTGACGATTGTCCTTGCCGTGTTCTTCACTCTTCTCGTAGTTGTGGTCTCGTTCCTCTACAAGAGGGCTTCAAGGATGAACGCAAGGAGGCTGAGGGCGAAGAACGCCGAACTGGAGGAAGCACGCAAGCGCGCCGAGGTGTCGGACAAGATGAAGAGCATGTTCATACAGAACATGAGCCACGAGATACGCACTCCGCTGAACGCCATAGTGGGATTCTCACAACTGCTGCTAACTCCCGACATGGAGTTTGGCATGGACGAGCGTGAGGAGTTTGGACGCATAATACGCACCAACTCCGAACTCCTTACCACCATCGTTGGCGACATCATATCGCTATCGGAGTTGGAGAGCGGACGCTACTTCACAAACATGCAGAAGGAATGTGTAAACACCATTTGCAAGAACTCGCTGCAAACTGTGACCCATAGGGCAAAGCCAAACGTTGCCATGATTTTCGACAAGCAGCTCGACGACAGCTTCACGATCACCACCGACGCACAGCGTGTCTGCCAAGTGCTGATAAACTTCCTGACCAATGCCATAAAATATACCGAGGAGGGCAGCATAACCATCAGTGCCATGGCAGACGAGGATACAAAAACCGTGACGTTCTCCGTGACCGACACGGGCATCGGTATTCCTTTGGACAAGCAGAAGGACATCTTCGAGCGTTTCATGAAGCTCGACGATTTCCATCAAGGCACTGGTCTTGGTCTGAACATCTGTCATCTGATTGCCGAGAAACTTGGAGGCGAAGTAGGAATAGACCCAACATACAGCACCGGTTCCCGTTTCCTTTTGAAATTGAAGGACTACAAGTAATAATTTTTGGAGTTAAGGAGTTCAAGGAGTTCAAGGAGTTCAAGGAGTTCAAGACAATAGTCTTTTCGCTTCTGTCCACGGGGTTATCAAGGCTCTAACATACGTCTTTAACTCCTTTAACTCCTTTAACTCCTTTAACTCCCTTAACTCCCTTAACTCCCTTAATTATTTCAACTCCTTAACTCCCCCAAAAATCAAATCCCCAAATCATTTCCTCCCGAAGTCTGCCGGCACCTCGCCCCACTTCTTCGTTTCCCATTTAATGATGGGATTCTTGTAGCTATGCGTCTGAAGCCATCGTTCGGCGCGTGCTACTATCTGATAGAGTTGCTCTGTCTGTGGCGTGCGCTCAAGCTTTGTCTTACACTGGCGCTTGCTCACCCAAAGCATGGCATTGTAGCTATCAGAATAGATGGTCTTTGTCGTATTGCCCATCTTGTCCAACAGGGCAAGGGCATGGACAATGGCAAGAAACTCTCCAATATTGTTTGTACCATGAACAGGACCAAAATGGAATACCCGTGCACCCGTAGCAAGGTCGATGCACTGGTATTCCATTGGTCCGGGATTTCCCGAACAGGCTGCATCCACAGCCCATGCGTCTGCCTTCACCTCCATTGGCAAAGGCAACACCGTATCGTGTCTATAGTCTGGCGGATTCTGCATACTACATTCTCTCCGGCACCTCAATGCCAAGCAATGCCATACCATTCTTTATGACCTTGGCAACATTCTTTGCAAGAACGAGGCGGACGGCTTTCTTGTTGGCATCCTCTTCCTTCAAGATGCTGTAGTCGTGATAGAACTGGTTGAACTCCTTGGTCAGCTCATAGCAGTAGTTTGCTATGCCGCTTGGACTGTAGTCCTTGCCAGCCTGCTCCACCACTGCACCATACTCGTTCAGCTTCTGAATGAGGTCTATCTCTTTCTGCGAGAGCAGGTCGGTGGTTGCGGTTTGTCCTGATTGTTCGGAAATATCCGTGTTCTCTGCCTTGCGGAGGATAGAGCGGATGCGGGCATGGGTATATTGTATGAAAGGTCCCGTGTTTCCGTTGAAGTCGATTGACTCCTCTGGGTTGAACAGCATGTTCTTGCGGGCATCCACCTTCAGTATGAAATATTTCAAGGCTCCCATTCCCACGATGCGTGCTATCTCGTTGCGCTCCTCGTCGGTCATGTCGTTGAACTTGCCCAACTCCTCGCTTGTCTGCCTTGCATCGGCAATCATTGTCTCCACCAAGTCGTCTGCATCGACAACGGTTCCCTCGCGGCTCTTCATCTTGCCGTTAGGCAGCTCCACCATTCCGTATGAGAAGTGTACGAGTTCCTTGCCCCACTTGAAGCCGAGGCGGTCGAGCAATATCGAGAGAACCTGGAAGTGGTAGTTCTGCTCGTTGCCCACTACGTATATCATCTTGTCGATAGGATAGTCCTTGAAACGCATCTCGGCGGTACCGATGTCCTGGGTCATATACACCGATGTGCCGTCGCTGCGCAGCAGGAGCTTCTGGTCGAGTCCCTCGTTGGTGAGGTCTGCCCAAACGCTGTTGTCGGCGTGACGCTCGAAGAGTCCCTTTGCCAAGCCTTCCTCAACCTTTGCCTTGCCCTTCAAGTAAGTCTCCGACTCGTAGTATATCTTGTCGAAGCCAACACCGAGAGCCTTGTATGTCTCGTCGAAACCGGCATACACCCAATCGTTCATCTTCTTCCACAGTGCGCGTACCTCAGGGTCGTTCTGTTCCCACTTCACGAGCATATCGTGTGCCTCCTTGATGAGTGGAGCCTCTTCCTTAGCCTTCTTCTCAGCCTCTTCCTCGCCCATTCCGTCGGCAACATACTGTGCCGTGAGTTGCTTCACCTCCTCGCGATAATGCTTGTCGAAAGCCACATAGTAGTCGCCAATGAGGTGGTCGCCTTTCTTTCCGCTTGTCTCTGGTGTCTCGCCGTTGCCATATTTCAGCCATGCGAGCATCGACTTGCAGATGTGTATGCCACGGTCGTTGACGATGTTTGTCTTCACTACCTTATTGCCATTTGCCTCCATAATCTTTGCCAACGACCAACCAAGCAGGTTGTTGCGCACATGACCGAGGTGAAGGGGCTTATTGGTGTTAGGCGACGAGTATTCTATCATCACCAATGGAGAGTCTTCCGTTGCCTTCTTCTCGCCAAACTTCTCGTCGGCGTTGATGCTGTTGAGCAGTGAGAGCCATGCCGACTGTGCTATGACGAGATTGAGGAAGCCCTTTACGACATTGAACGTTGCCACAGCCTCGCAGTTATCTACGAGATACTGACCTATCTCCTGTGCCGTGTCTTCAGGCTTCTTCTTTGAAATCTTGAGGAATGGGAATACGACGAGAGTCAAGTTGCCCTCAAATTCACGCTTCGTCTTCTGCAGCTGCACCATCTTCTCGCCTACCTCCTGACCATAAAGGGTCTTTACGGCATCGATGACAGCACTGCTAATCATGCTTTCTATCTTCATATCTATTTACTTTAATTTTAGCCTTTTTGGAGTTAACCTTGAATTTCCATCACTTCAAAAACCTGTTAAATTTCGAAATCGTCGGCAAAGGTACTACAAAAGAGTGAAATAGCAAAGAAAAAGGTCTGTTTTCTTTGCCATTCCACATAATTTCATCCTTTTGGAAAAGTTGAATATGCATCGAGATGCCCACACTCCCAGTGCTACCGCAAATCCTCCCCTCCCCAGGGAGGGACTGGGGGTGGGCCTTACTTCCCCCTCAACGTCTCCCTGACAATCCTTCCCCAAGGCTTGATCAAGTCCTTGGTCCAGTTGCCCGTAGCCTTTGCCCTGGGCAGGAGCATGGAGCAGGTCTCGTTCTTGTCGCTCACCGACCAGCACACCCAGCTAATCTTCTTTGCCTCCATAAACTCCACCCACTCGTTCCAAGAGTCCTTGTCGAGTTTGCCGTCGCCCGAAGCGTCCATTGAGGCACATTCCGATACGAACACAGGAATGCCCTTCTGCATGGCTGCGTCGATGCGGTCGCGAAGCCATTGCTTGTGAGTGCCGGCATAGAAATGCGCCGTGTACATAATGTTATTGTAGCCTTCGAGCGGACTCTCCGCCACGAGATGAATGTCCTGGTCCCAATGTGGGCAACCTACGAGAATAAGGTTGTCGGGGTCGTAGAGGCGTATCTCGTCAATCACCGCCTTGGAGTATTCCTTCAGGCTCTCCCACGAGTCCTCTACTGGCTCGTTGTAAATCTCGTAAATCACATTTGGGTGCTGACCATATTTCTTTGCCATCTTGCCGAAGAACTTCACAGCCTCCTTCTTCTTCAGCTCATGCGAGTGCCAGTCGATAATTACATAAACGCCTTCCTTTATTGCAGCCTTCACCACAGGCTCTATGCAGTCGAGTGCAAAGCTTGGGTTCTCAAGATAGTTGTCCTCGATCATTATTCCCATAGCCGCACGTATCACTTTCGCGTTCCAGTCGTTGGCAAGCCATTTCACGGCCTTGGCGTTATAGAAACGGGGCCACAGGTTGTGCCAACCGAGGCTTGCCCCACGGAGTGTTATGGCATTGCCGTTCTGGTCGCAAAGCTGCGTTCCCTCCACCTTCAACTGTCCCCACAGCTCCACTGGAGTCTGTTCTTTCTTGGCAAACGATGCTATCGTCATCATTGCCATTACGATTGCAATAAATGTTCTTCTCATTATTTATAATTTATAGGTTTAACATATTTACTTCTGCAAATATACTATTTTTCCACAAATAACCAGCCGTAACACGTCGAAAAAACAAAAAACTGATAAAATAGTAAGTGTCCTCAACCGTTTTGCATCATAATAATACTATTTCCACCTTTTTTTAACCAAAAAGCGCACTTGTATGGAAATTTTTCATTACCTTTGCACACACAACCAAAAAACAATAGAAATGAGAAAAAAAACTATCCTACTATTTCTTTTGGCTTTGGCAAACACATTCCTCGCCACAAGCCAAACCATGGCGGCAATCAATCCCAACAAGCGCCTCCAAGTGTCCGACAACGGACGGTTTCTGCAGTTTGCCGACGGCAAGCCCTTCTTCTGGTTGGCTGACACGGGCTGGCTCTTACCCGAGAGACTAAACCGCGACGAAGCTGCTTACTACCTTCAGCGATGCGCCGAGGCAGGCTTCAACGTGGTGCAGGTGCAGACGATGAACGGAGTGCCGTCGTTCAACATCTATGGCAAGATGTCAACGCCAAAGGGCTTCGACTTCACCACCATCGAAACCGATGAGGGCTACGGCTACTGGCAACACATGGACTACATAATCGACCAAGCCGCCCGCCACAATATCTTCATCGCCATGACGTGCGTCTGGGGAGGCGTGGTGAAAGCCGGACTGATGGACGTGGAACAGGCAAGGAGCTACGGACGTTTCCTCGCTGAAAGATACAAAGACAAATGGAACATCGTCTGGGTTATAGGAGGTGACATACAAGGCAACGTCAAGACTGAGGTTTGGGACGCCCTCGCCACCAGCATAAAGAACATAGACAAAAACCACCTCATGACCTTCCACCCAAGAGGGCGGACAACATCGGCACGTTGGTTCAACAACCGCGAGTGGCTCGACTTCAACATGTTCCAAAGCGGACATAGGAGATATGGGCAGAGAATGGGAAACAAAGACTATCCAATACCCGACAACACCGAGGAGAACAACTGGATGTATGTTGACTCGGCATGGACATACAAGCCCATAAAACCCGTCCTCGACGGCGAGCCGAGCTACGAGGATATCCCGCAAGGCCTGCACGACAGCTTCGAGCCTCTGTGGACTGCCCTCGACGTAAGACGCTATGCCTATTGGTCGGTGTTTGCAGGCTCATGCGGACACACCTACGGAAACAACGCCATCATGCAGTTTGCCAAGCCGGGAGTGGCAGGAGCCTATTTCGCCAACGGAGAGAGGAAACCATGGTACAAGGCACTTAACGACCCAGGATTCAACCAGATGAAGCATCTAAAAAGGCTGATGCTCTCACTGCCCTACTTCGACCGTGTACCCGCGCAGGATTTGGTGGAAAACAACGGCACGCGCTACGAGCGGTTGGCAGCCACAAGAGGAAACGGCTATCTGCTCGTATATAACCACACTGGAAGGGATATGCGCCTAAGGTTAGGAAAAATCAGCGGCAAGAGGAAGAACTTATGGTGGATGGATGCTGCCACAGGAAAGCTGACCCCTCTCGGCTGTCACGACAGCAAGACACTCACACTGTCTCCACCCAAAGCATCAGGCCGCGACGGAGTGCTGATAGCCATCGACTCAAGACTGCACTATCTCGACTCGCTTGCCCCAAAGGCAGAGGAGCGCGTGGTGGACAGAAACGAGTAACGAAACCACACCATTGGAAACCATAGACCAAAACCACAGAAAAGGGAGAGAATCGTCTTTTTGGGATTAAAATTGTACAACTCGCATTATTGTCAACCAAAAAATGTACGTTATTATTCCTATGTTTGCTGACATTTGCCTAATTTTGCAACCGAAACAAGTAAAAACCAATAAAAATGGGAAAGTCAATCTTAATAATACTGGCATTAGTGATCCTGTCGTCAAAGGGCGCGGCTGAGGGGAAAGTCCCTCTATCATCCATAGACGACATGCAAGTAGAACATCTTTTCAACCCTATAGCCATTGACACAAAGAAGCCAAGATTCTCGTGGAAGCTCTATTCCAATGGCAAGGACATAAGGCAACAGTCGTATCGGATAATTGTTGCCACCTCAATGGAAAAGCTCGAGAAAGGCGAGGGCGACCTTTGGGACTCACAAATGGTCAGCTCGCCAAACCAACTATGGATAGACTATCAGGGCAAGGCACTCACCGATGGTCAAGGGGCGTATTGGAAAGTGATGGTGGAAACCAACAATGGCAGTACGGAATGGAGCAAGCCCGCATCTTTTGGCATAGGACTACTAAGCGAGACACGATGGGGAGGCAGGTGGATAGGACTGGAAAGGCTTATGGACGGAGAGGAACGCGGAACGCATACGCGCATGGCTGTCCGCTACTTCAGGCGTGAGTTCGCCTTGCAGTCAAAGCCCATAAGACGAGCCACGGCATACATCGCAGGACTTGGACTTCACCGACTGTTCATCAACGGTCGGGAAGTGGGAGCCGACGAGGTGCTGAAGCCAGTGCCTTCAGACTATCGCAAAACCATCTACTATAACGCCTACGACGTGACCTCGATGCTCGACACCATCACGGCGGTTGGCGTAGCAGTGGGCAACGGACGCTACTTCCCCATGCGGCAAAACAAGCCTTATAAGACACCAGTGTTTGGTTTGCCGAAATGCAGGCTAAACATCGTTGTGGAATATGCCGACGGCAGCACGCAGAAGTTGGTGACTGACGAGAATTGGAAGGTTACGGCAAGCGGTCCTGTTCGCTCAAACAATGAATATGACGGAGAGGAATATGACGCACGCAAGGAACTTGGCAACTGGACATCGCCACACTACGACGACACAAACTGGCTGAAAGCGGAACGTGCTGCCATTCCCGACGGAGTGCTAACGCCGCAGATGACTCCTAACATGACAGCGGAGAAGGTGGCAAACGGCAAATTGGTCCAAGGGACGGAACGCCGCATAGTCGATTTCGGTCAGAACATGGCGGGGTGGATTGGTGTTCAACCCTGTGGCAAGGCAGGAGACACCATACGCATACGCTATGCCGAGAGACTTGCGGAGGGCGGTAGTCTCTATACGGCGAATCTCCGTGACGCTCGTTCGGAGGACGTTTATGTTTGCAACGGACACGAACAAGGCAGTTGGACTCCCTCGTTTGTCTATCATGGTTTCAGATATGTTGAAATAACAGGTCCGGTGAAATACGAGTCATCGGCTATTGTGGCATACGCCGTGGGCGACAAGATGCGCAGGACTGGACACTTCGCATGTTCTGACACGTTGCTGAACCGAGTGATGGAGAATGCCTATTGGGGCATTCGCAGTAATTACAAGGGAATGCCCGTTGACTGTCCGCAGCGCAATGAGCGACAGCCGTGGTTAGGCGACCGCACGGCAGGAGCTTTGGGCGAGAGTTATGTCTTCGACAACGAAAGTCTGTATGCCAAGTGGATGCGTGACATTTGCGATGCACAGAGGTCTGACGGAAATATCCCCGACGTGGCTCCCGCTTTCTGGAACTATTACTCCGACGACGTGACATGGCCAGCAGCCTTGCCTTTCGTTTGCGAAATGCTATATCGGCAATATGGCGACACGGCACCTGTGCACAGCTCGTATGCCAGCATAAGCAAGTGGATTAATCACATTACCGAGGAATATATGCGCGACGGCATCGTCACGCGCGACAAATACGGCGACTGGTGTATGCCGCCCGAATCGCCGAAACTTATCCATAGCAAAGACCCGCAACGGCAGACCGACGGCTGTCTGATTTCCACCGCCTATATGATACGAGTAATGCAGCTGATGGAACAGTTTGCCCCACTTGTTGGCAAGGCTGAAGAAGCTCCATTTTGGCGCAGTCGTCACGAGGAGATGACCCGCTGTCTCAACCGCCGTTTCCTTACGGTAAGACGTGGCACCTCGCCCGCTCCTGGACATGTGCTTTATCCCGACAGCGTATTCTACGGCAACAACACTGCCACATCCAACATACTTCCGTTGGCGTTCGGACTTGTGCCCGACAGTGTGCGTGAGGAAGTGGTAAAGAATCTCGTCACCACCATAATAACAGGAAATAAAGGTCACTTGTCGAGTGGTGTCATTGGCACATCGTGGTTGCTAAACACTCTAAGCGACAACGGCTTTGCCGATGTGGCATGGCTGATAGCCACACAGCGCACCTATCCCTCTTGGGGATATATGGCAGAACAAGGCGCCACCACCATCTGGGAATTGTGGAACGGCGACAAGGCAAGTGCCGAGATGAACAGCGGCAACCATGTGATGCTGCTTGGTGACTTGGTGACGTGGGCTTACTCACGACTTGCGGGCATACAACCTTCCCACAACGACCAACAACACTTCATTCTGCGTCCACAATGGGACATTCCCGACTGTGAATGGGTGGAAGCCTCGTGGGAATCGCCATACGGCGCAGTGGGAAGTAGTTGGAAAAAGACGCTGCAACAGTATGAATGGCAAGTGGAACTGCCCTGCAACACCATAGCTACTGTGTATCTTCCCGATGGTACGACACGCCAGCTCGGTTCGGGAGTACATCAGTTGACAGGCAACATTCCCACATGCTCTCCAATGGTGGTGAACGACGAATTCCTATATACACAAGCGTCCTTCCCGCAGTGCCATGCCTCAACCATCGTGGAGACAAGGCGTGGCGACCTCGTCGCTGCCTATTTCGGAGGCCTGTATGAACGTCATCCTGAGGTGTGCATCTATGTGAGCCGCAAGCCTAAGGGAAAGGGCGAATGGGAAGCACCGCGCATGGCAGCCGATGGAGTGTTTGTCGCTGGCACGCCTGATGCCGATTTTGCGGGCATTGACAGCACAAGCAACCGCAAGGCGTGTTGGAATCCAGTGCTGTGTGAGATGCCCAACGGCGAGCTGTGGCTCTTCTTCAAGATTGGCAAGAGCGTGCAGGACTGGACGGGATGGGTGACGAAATCGCGCGACGGCGGCAAGACATGGAGCCGAAAGGAACATCTGCCAAAGGGATTCCTCGGTCCTGTTAAGAACAAGCCCGAATGGATTGACGGTCGTCTGCTGTGTGCTTCCAGTACCGAGAACAAAGGATGGCGACTGCACTTCGAGATATACAATCCTAAAACGAAGGAATGGAAATATGTGGGACCGATAGATGCAGAATTGGCGCCGCCCACGGCATCACCTGACAAGATGAAACCAATAGAATGTATTCAGCCCTCAATACTGCGTCTTCACGACGGACGACTGCAGGTCTTGATGCGCACAAGAAACGGCAAGCTCGCCACATCATTCAGTAGTGACAGAGGCGAGACGTGGAGCAAAGTCAAGCTAACGGATGTTCCCAACAACCAGTCGGGCACCGATGCCGTCACCTTACAAGACGGTAGCCATGTGCTGATATACAACAACTTCTCCACTCTGCCAGGAACACCAAAAGGACCACGCACGCCGTTGAGCATTGCCATCAGCGACGACGGAACGCACTGGCGCCACTTGCTGACTCTCGAAGACAGTCCTATCAGCCAGTATTCCTATCCCGCAATAATCCAAGGGCGCGATGGTTCGCTACATGTCGTCTATACGTGGCGTAGGCAGAGAGTGGCGTATAGAAAGATTAAAAGATTAAAGGATTAAAAGATTAAAAGAATAAAGTCTTGAAGTCGCTTCGCGATAAAGCTGCGCTAAAGATTAATAGCACTTCGGGCTAAAAAATAAAGTTCGTTGATCCGAACAAAATAACCGCCGTCTGTTGGGACAGACCGATGTGTCTGTTCAACGCCGCAAGGCGTACATACAGAGGGTAAAACTGGAAGCAAAATAAATTAAATAACAAGATAATGAAAGCAATCTATCCGAAAATTGGAATCCGCCCAACTATTGATGGTCGTCAGGGCGGTGTACGCGAGAATCTGGAAGAAAAGACCATGAGCCTTGCAAAGGCTGTGGCTGAGTTGATAACAAGCAATCTGTGCAACGGCGACGGCTCGCCCGTGGAGTGCGTCATTGCCGACGGTACCATCGGACGTGTGGCAGAGAGTGCCGCCTGTGCAGAGAAATTCGAGCGTGAGGGCGTAGGTGCCACCATCACTGTAACATCGTGCTGGTGCTACGGAAGCGAGACGATGGACATGAACCCTTATTTTCCGAAAGCGGTGTGGGGATTCAACGGAACGGAACGACCCGGTGCCGTTTATCTTGCTGCCGTACTCGCCGCCCATGCACAGAAGGGACTGCCGGCATTCGGCATTTACGGTCACGAAGTACAAGATCTTAACGACAACACCATTCCTGCCGACGTGACAGAGAAGATACTACGCTTTGCCAAAGCTGCACAGGCTGTGGCAACGATGCGCGGCAAGAGTTATCTCTCGCTCGGCAACACCTGTATGGGCATTGCAGGATCCATCGTAGATGCCGACTTCCTGCAGCACTATCTCGGTATGAGGACTGAATATGTGTCGTTGGTGGAGATACTGCGACGCGTTGATTTCGGCATCTACGACAAAGATGAATTTGAGAAAGCAATGGCGTGGGTTGAGAAATACTGCAAGCCGCAGGAAGGTCACGACTACAATGAAGACCGTCCGCTCTTCCCCGGTACGCCTATGACCACCTTCAACGGCAAGGGAAAAGGCAAGAACCGCGAGGAGAAAGACCAGGATTGGGAGTTTACCGTGAAGACAATGATGATTATACGCGACCTCATGGAAGGCAATCCGCGACTCTTGGAGATGGGTTACAAGGAAGAGGCTCTCGGACATAACGCCATCGCCGGCGGTGTGCAGGGACAGCGCCAGTGGACCGACTATAAGCCAAACTTCGACTTCCCAGAATCGATGCTTTGCACCTCGTTCGACTGGAACGGTCCGCGTGAGGCAAAGATTCTTGCCACAGAGAACGACTTCCTCAACGGCATGGCGATGCTGTTCGGACACCTGCTCACCAATCGTGGTGTAATGTTCTCCGACATTCGCACTTATTGGAGTCCTGAAGCCGTAGAGCGCGTGGCAGGGAAACGTCCAGAAGGACAGGCAGCCAATGGATTTATACATCTCATCAACAGCGGTGCCACCACTCTCGATGCCACAGGAGCCGCCACCGACAGCGAGGGCAATCCAACCATCAAGCCACATTGGAACCTGACCGACGTCGACGTGGAGGCATGTCTGAAAGCTACCAAATGGATGCCTGCCGACCGCGACTATTTCCGTGGTGGAGGCTACAGCTCACACTTCGTCACTAAGGGCGGTATGCCAATGACAATGATGCGCCTGAACATAGTGGCAGGATTGGGGCCCGTGCTTCAGTTGGCAGAAGGATGGACGTTGGAACTCGACCCAGAGACCCACGACATTCTCGACAAGCGTACTGATCCGACATGGCCGACGACATGGTTCGTGCCGCGTCTCGACGCGACAAAAGACTGCTTCAAGGATGTCTATTCGGTGATGAACTGTTGGGGAGCCAACCACGGAGCTATTGCCTACGGACATATCGGTGCCGACATGCTGACGCTCTGCTCAATCCTCCGCATTCCTGTCAGTATGCATAACATTCAGGACAAGGACATCTTCCGTCCTGCCGCATGGAACGCCTTTGGTATGGACAAAGAAGGAGCAGACTATCGTGCCTGCCAAAACTTCGGGCCTGTATATAAGTAAAAAGAAATAATGAAACAATCCAAGAATCCGCTGATACCTCGCAAGTATTTAGTCACATTCATTCTCGTCACGTCGCTCTTCGCCTTGTGGGGATTCGCCAATGACATCACGAATCCAATGGTGGCGGCGTTTCAGACGGTAATGGAACTATCTGCCGCAAAAGCCTCGATGGTGCAGTTCGCCTTTTACGGCGGCTACGCCACGATGGCTTTGCCCGCAGCTCTCTTCATCAGGAAATATTCCTATAAGAGCGGTATCATGTTGGGACTGGCTCTTTACGCCATTGGAGCCTTCCTCTTCATTCCTGCCGCAGCCTATCAGCAGTTCACGTTCTTCTGCCTGTCGCTGTATATTCTTACCTTCGGACTGGCTTTCCTTGAAACAACAGCAAATCCGTTTATTCTCTCTCTTGGTGACAAGGGAACAGCCACCCGAAGGTTGAACTTATCGCAAGCTTTCAACCCTATGGGTTCACTCTGCGGAATGGGCGTGGCCTCGCTCATTGTGTTGCCAAAACTCTTCTCCGACCGTCGCGATGAGGCAGGACAGATTCTTTTCCTCGGACTCTCCGAGGCTGAGAAAGCAGAGATTAGATTGCATGACCTTGCCGTCATCCGCGACCCATACGTGGCTATCGGTCTCGTGGTGCTGATTATGCTCATTGTCATTGGGCTGACACAAATGCCTCAGACAAAGTGCGAAGAACAGAGCGCAAAGGGTGACAGCCACAACGTCAGACAGACCTTGAAGAACCTTTGGCACAACACCGTCTATCGTGAAGGTGTGGTGACGCAGATGTTCTATGTGGCGGCGCAAATCATGACATGGACCTTCATTATCCAGTATGCCAACCATTTGGGAATCAACAAGGCAACGGCGCAGATGTATAACATCGCTGCCATGTCGTTGTTCCTGTGCAGCCGTTTCATTTCCACGTTCCTCATGCGTTATGTCAACAGCCGTAAGCTTTTGGCAATCTTCGGATGCTGGGCAGCAGTATGCTCCGCAGGAACCGTTCTCATTGTGGGTATGCCTGGTCTTTACTGCCTTGTAGGCATCAGTTTCTTCATGTCGCTCATGTTCCCCACCATCTACGGCATAGCCTTGGAGAATGTTGACAGTCGTGACGCAACCCTTGGTGCGGCATTCCTCGTGATGGCTATCGTTGGCGGAGCGTTGTTGCCACCATTGCAGGGAATCATCATCGACCAGCAGACTCTGTACGGACATCCCGCAGTAAATGTGTCGTTTGTCCTTCCTCTGCTCTGTTTCCTCGTGATTATTACATACGGTTATCGCTCATATAAAAGATAGAAAATTGAAATGAAAAAACTCTTCTTACTTGCTTTCATGGTCACCGCAGTATCTGGTATTGCCAATGCAGAGAAAGCTATAAGGTTCTGCAAGGAAATGGGCATGATGCTGGTCACCGACCCGCAGCGCGTTGCCAATAGCGCGACGAAAGACACCCCAACTCCTGGCAGCAAAGACTATTATGAGGCATTGTGCAAGAAGCATCAGGTGCGCATGGTGCTCACCAACCATCCCAAGGGAGACAAATCGCCATACTCCGACCCCGACGTGATGCTGGCAGACCTCAACGGTCGCGACCCGCTTTTAGGGGCATCCATAGATTTCGGCCATTTCATGCGAGACGGTCGCAACCCGTTGGCGATAGCCCGCAAGTATGTCAATGCCGGACGTATGCGCCACTTCCACGACATCTATGGACTGCGTCCCGACTCCAAGGACTGTGTGGTGGGACAGGGAGCGGCTCACATTCACGAAATTCTGCAACTGCTTGTGGAAAATGGTGTCAAGCCAGTCGTAGCCTTCGAATACGAGCACGACATGTATAATCCGCTGGTAGATATTATCCCCAGCGTGACGGCATTTGAGAACATGCTGCTACACCTTGGTTACTAACAACTCAACTTTATCGACAATATGAAGAAAAACATTTCACTTCTATTTCTGTTGCTGCTGATGCTCGTCGGTGGTTTACAGGCACAGACACCTTCATTCCCTGGAGCCGACGGCTACGGACGCTACACCAAGGGAGGACGCGGTGGCTCGGTATATTATGTCACCACCCTTGAGGACGGAAATGCTCCCGGCACCCTGCGCTATGCGGTGGAGCACCTCTCCAACGTCACCATACTGTTTAAGGTGTCGGGGACAATCCATCTCGACAAACAGCTGAGAATAAGCAATCACAACATCACCATTGCCGGGCAAACAGCACCCGGCGACGGCATCTGCATTGCCGACTACCCAGTGCTGGTGAGTGCCGACAACATCATAGTGAGATACCTACGTTTCCGCATGGGCGACGAGAAGGTGACCGTAGAAGAGGCTGAAGGTGCCGATGCCTTCGGCGGACGCTTCTGCCATAACGTCATCATCGACCACTGCTCCGTTTCGTGGTGTACGGATGAGTGCGCTTCGTTCTATGCCAACTATGACTTTACCATGCAGTGGTGCATCATCAGCGAGAGCCTGCGCATGAGCAAGCATCCCAAACAGGCCCATGGCTATGGTGCCATTTGGGGAGGCATGGGGGCTTCCTACTATCACAATATGATTATTCACCATGACTCACGCACTCCCCGTTTCGGAACGGGCAACGTGATGCCATTGGAAGACCACAAGACCGACATGCGCAACAACGTAATCTACAACTGGAGCGGTAATGGATGCTATGGCGCAGAGGGTATGTATGTTAATATTGTGAACAACTATTGGAAGCCGGGACCTGCAACTACCGGCGGCTCAAAGAATAGGTTTATCGGCATTGACGACGCCACACCGGGTGACGGCAATACCAGTGTGTGGGGCAAGTTCCATATAACAGGCAATGTGAACACCAAATATAGCAATATCACCAACGACAACTGGGCGGGAGTGGTCATCAACAGCTCCGATCTGATTAACGGCAAACCGTCGAAGGATGACCTGCGCAGCGATGAGCCGTTGGGCACGATACCTGAATTCCATCAGCATACGGCACAGGAGGCTTATGCAAAGGTGCTCGACTATGCCGGCTGTTCATTGCACCGTGACGCAATCGACGATCGTCTCGTAACAGAATGTCGAAACGGCACAGCCACCTTCAAGGGCGCATCGGCAAACAAGGGAGGCATCATTGACAGCCAGACCGACCTGAAGCCTGCCGATGCCGGTGACGACTGGTCGCCATGGCCTGCACTGGCACAGACGGAGGCTCCCGCCGACACTGACGGCGACGGAATGCCCGACAGTTGGGAAAAAGCACACGGACTGAATCCAAACGATGCCTCCGACGGCAAGTTGACCAACAACGAGGGATATACCATGCTGGAGGTGTATATCAACAGTCTTGTAGGCGAGATAACAGAGAAACAATATGATGGAGCCATATTGATGGGAACAGCAGGAAGCACAGAGCCAACCACCGCCCCATTGACTCTATCTGCATGGGACTTCTCCAACAACGTGAAATACACCCAAAACTCTCAGAACGGCACAAAGACCTACTATACAGCCTCCATTGAGACGAAGGAAAACATGGAACACACCTTCGCCTCCCAGCAGCCTTTCTTCTACCCAACCTCGGGAGCCGTCACAAACAGCACGCTGACCGTCCTGGCTGTTGACGGCACTAAGAAGTGGTATATCTCCAACTACAACAACGGCGCATTGCGCATGTACACAGCAACGCCCCGGCAAATCACCAACCTTACCGACGCTTCGCAGCACTACAACTACGCCGAAGTGGAACTTTCGGCTGAAGGCTACAAGAACCTGAAGTTCTCTTGCCGCATGTCGGGCAACAACAGCCGCACGCTGCCAGCCTATGTGCTGGTGTCAACCGACGGCGGGACGACTTGGAAGGCAAGCAGCACGCTGAACAACACGGGCTGCAGTTGGAGCAATTTCAACGAGACGAAGGCGGCGCTGGCTGTTGACGGCAAGCAGAATGTCAAGGTGCGCGTCCTTATCGGCTATGACGACAAAGCCACTGGCGACATGTATCTCAACAGTTTTAAGATAACCGGTGAGGCTATCGGCAGTGACACTCCTTATAGCATCACCACCGCAGTTGTACCCGCCGCTGGAGGTTATGTCACTATGTCGCCTGTGGGCGATGCAGCTGTCAGAGGTACCGAAGTCAGCTTTGCCGGACAAGGCATGCCGGGATTCAAGCTCAAGGAATGGCAGGACAGCAACGGCAATAAGGTGGGCACCGCTTCATCATATACCACAACCGTAAGCGGCAACACTACGGTGAAGGGTGTATTCGGAACCGTAGAGACATACACGCTGACCGTAAACAAGGACGGCGACGGAGCCAAGTGGGGAGAGGTAGTGCTTTCACCCGAGCCTATCAACGGCAGGTATGACGCCGGCACGACAGTGACACTGAAGGTCATACCTAACAACGTGACCAATTTCCTGACATGGGAGAACAACAGTGCCAACCTGTCGCGTACCATCACAGTCAACGCCAACACGGAAGTGACCGCTACGTTCGACGTGATACCATTTGTCGTGGCGTGGGACTTCAACAACGACAAAAACACATCGCGAAACAACCGCCCCGCCGACTACGCCTTTGCCACAGACAACACGGGCATGATGCAGTTTTATCAGGGTGTCGCCCACACCTCCACCAACTGGGGCAGCGGCAAGGCAACGTTCGGTGGCAAGGAGATGTGGGCTGCCCGCCGATATACCGACTGGATCATGAGCGAGCAGGTTCCGCGCGCCTATGTTGCTTCGTTCAGCGTCAAGGGCTACGACAAGATAAAAATCCACAGTTATGTGGCAGCCAACAACAGTTGCGTGCGCCAGCGCCAGCTGATGCAAGTCAGCACCACAAGTGCCACTGAGGGCTTTGAGACCATCAAGACTCTTACACTGACAGAGAATCCCAACAGCGAGTGGGTGAGCTTCGACCACGAACTCGACACCAAGGCAATCGACGGCATGGTATATATCCGCTGGATAGAAGACGAAAGCAGCGACTTCTTCGACGGTGGCAACCACTCAGGCACTGAAGGTTTCTATCTTGCGGATGTCATCATCTTTGCCGACCAGAATGTTTCCGACGATGCAGAAGCGCCACAGCTCGTAAGCAGTTCACCCGCATCAGGCAGCACAGCAGCCTCGGCACGCGGCAACATCGTGCTCAGTTTCAACGAGCGCGTGAAAGCCGGCTTTGGCAGCGTCACGCTCAATGGCGAGACTCTTGAAGGCTCCTTCGGCAGCAAGAGCGTAACCTACGCCTATCACGGCCTCCAATATGGCAACACCTATACCCTAAGCATCGGAGAGAACGCCATTACCGACTTGAGCGGCAATGCCTTCCCCGCCTGCGATATCACCTTCACCGTTATGGAGCGTCCAGTGCCCGCTGCTAAGGTTTATGACGCAGTTGTGGCACAGGATGGCAGCGGCGACTACAATACCGTGCAGGAGGCGATAGACAATGCTCCCGGAAACCGCTTCTCACCATGGCTCATATTCGTAAAGAACGGGGTGTATGAAGAACTTGTGACCATTCCCGAGAACAAGCCATTCATCCATCTCATCGGACAGGACAAGGAAAACACCATTATAAAATACTGGATAAACAACGGCGGTTCAACTGACAAGGGCTGGGAGTACAGTACAAACAACCCTGCGTCGAAAACATACGGCAAGCAGGCCGTGGTACAGGTGAACAGCACCGACTTCTACACTGAGAATATCTCCTATATCAACAGCTATGGAGTGGAAAGGCAGGCAGGCCCCATGGGACTGGCAATGAGTTCGCGCAACGACCGTCAGGCTTTCAACAACTGCCAGTTCCGTTCATTCCAGGACACTTGGTACACCGACGTGCGCAGCTCTACTGCCCGCCAGTATGTAAACGGCTGTCTCATAGAGGGTGCCGTGGATTTCTACTATGGAGCAGGCAACAACTACATCGAGAATTCCACCTTCCGTCTTGCCCGTGAAGGCAGTGTTATCGTGGCTCCAAGCCATCCCACAGGTACAAAGTGGGGATATGTGATGGTCAACAACATCATCGACGGCAAGGGAGGCAGCAACAAACTGGGACGCGCATGGCAGAACCAGCCTATAGCAATATGGGTAAACACCACGCTGATGACCACCCTCGCCAAAGAGGGCTGGAGCGAATGGCATATTGCACCAAAGCTCTTCGCAGAATATAATACTATGGATAATGAGGGGTATGCCGTCGATCTGAACAACCGACGCACCACTTATAAGGTTGATGAGGACAAACTTGCCGAGGGAGAGACAAGTCCTGTCACACGAAAAGCAGTTCTGACTGCCGCAGAAGCCGCTGAGTACACCTATGAGGCTGTGACAGCAGGCACTGACGACTGGAACCCGCGCAAGTTCTTCGAGCCTGTTGATGCACCGACAGACCTCAGGTACGAGCAAGGTTGCAACACGTTGACATGGACAGCGTCAGAATATGCCATCTGCTACGTCGTCATTGACGCTGACGACAATGTGGTGGGATTCACCAAGGACAACAGCTTTATCGCTGACGGTATTTCCACATCCTACACCATCAGGGCTGTCAACGAATACGGTAGTCTGAGCCGTCCCGCCACAATATACATCACTACAGGCATAAGCCATACTACGGAAGGAAACGAGAACGTTTCGTGCCATTACTACAACATTAATGGGATTCCCCTCAAGACTCCTGTCTCTGGGTTGAACATCGTGAGACGAAAGTCCGCCGACGGACAGGTTTCCACCAAGAAAATCCTTCATTGTCGTTAAGGTGGGGAATACGATAGAATCAGTACATTTGCAACGGACAATCAATTCAGAAAAAATATGAAAAAGAGAAAAAACACCATTTTGCTCATGGCGCTTTTGTGCGCCATATCTGCCACCGCAAGGACATTTGATGCTGTAGTCGCCGCTGACGGCACTGGCGGCTACACCACAGTGCAGGCTGCCATCAATGCCGTTCCCGACGGTCGTACTTCGCCCTATCTCATCTTTGTCAAGAACGGGGAGTATGAGGAACTTGTGACCATTCCAAAGGAAAAGACGTTCATTCACCTCATAGGACAGGACAAGGAGAAGACGATAATAAAATATTTCATCAACAACGGAGGACAGAACGATGTTGGCTGGGATTATTCCACCAATAACCCTGAGTCGAAGACCTACCGCAAGCAAGGTGTGGTGCAAGTGAACGCCACCGACTTCTACACCGAGAACATCACCTATCTCAACCGTTGGGGAGTGGAGAGGCAGTCGGGACCAATGGGGCTTGCCATGAGCTCGCGAGCCGACCGTCAGGCGTTCAACAACTGTCGTATGAGGTCGTTCCAAGACACATGGTATACCGATGTAAAGGAACCTCACGCACGTCAATACGTCAACAACTGCCTCATCGAGGGAGCTGTGGATTTCTATTATGGAGCTGGCAACAACTACATAGAGAACTGCACTTTCCGACTGGCACGAAAGGGGAGTGTAATCGTTGCACCGAGCCATAAGCAAGAGTCGAAATGGGGCTATGTGATGGTTAACGACACCATCGACGGAATGGATGGCAGCAACACGCTGGGACGTGCGTGGCACAACCAGCCTTCGTGTGTATGGATAAACACGACGCTGAAGACAAAGCTTGCCAAGGAAGGATGGAGTGAATGGCACATTTCTCCACGCCTCTTTGCAGAATACAACACCATGGATGCCTACGGTAATGCCATTGACCTCAGCCAAAGGCGCACCACTTACAAGGTTGATGAGGACAAACTTGCCGAGGGAGAGACAAGTCCCGTCACACGAAGGGCTACAATCAATGCCGCAGAGGCTGCTGAATACACCTACGAGGCAGTCGTACAAGGTAGCGACGGATGGAATCCACGCAAGTTCTTCGCTCCTGTCGATGCTCCTCGGGGCTTGACGTTTGACAGCACGGGCAAGAGCCTTTCATGGAGTCCTGTCAACCGTGCCATCTGCTATGTGGTGATTGACAGTAGCGAGAAGGTTGTCTGCATTACCGAAGACACAAGCCTTGCTGTAGATGGACGGTCAGCAAGCTACACGGTTAAGGCAGTGAACCCTTATGGCAGTCTGGGCAAGGCGGCGACGGTGAAAACCCTCCAATAGGCAGGACACTTACGGAAACATAAATTATTAATGCTATTTAATATGGAAAGAACAACGAAACGAATTATTATGGCATCGCTCATGGCATTATGGGCATCGCCAATTCTCGCACAAGAGAATG
>CAMAGM010000031.1 GCA_945833995.1 uncultured Prevotella sp. | reverse complement strand
CTGTGCGTGCAATGTAGAACGCACGGCTCACAGCCCATGCCACGTCCTCGGCACGTCGGATCTGATAGCTCCACTTCGATATTGGCTGTGCCACACCCACGAGGTCAACCTCCTGGAAGGCATCCGTACCGAGCACGCTTGTGCCCACCTGTCCTGCTATAACCACGATAGGCGTAGAGTCCATCATGGCGTCAGCCACACCCGTGAGGGTGTTTGTAGCACCAGGGCCACTGGTGACGATGCACACTCCCACCTCGTCGCTTACTCGCGCAAAGCCCTCCGCAGCGTGTGCGGCAGCCTGCTCGTGGCGCACGAGAATGTGGTCAAAAGCTTTCTTCTCTCCCCTCGTATAGTCGTAGAGGGCATCATAAACTGGCATTATCGAGCCACCTGGATAGCCGAAGATGGTTCTTACGCCTTCTTCCTTCAAGGCTCTCATCAGAGCTTCGGCTCCTGTTATTATATCGTTTGACATTGCTTTTTTAATTTTGAGTTTTGAGTTTTGAGTTTTGAATTGTTCTCGCTTCGCTGCGATTGGGGAATTTTGAATTAATCAATTGAAAATTGCTCATAGAGCAACAATTCCTAATTCAAAACTCAAAACTCCTAATTCATAAACTTAATCTTCAATCACCCTAACTCCTCCCTTGTCGGCACTTGCCACGCTCTGTGCGTATGCCTTCAGCGCCTTGCTCACCTTGCGGTCGCGCTTCAGTGGCTGTTGTGGGCGTGCAGCAAGCTCCTCGTCGCTCAGGCGCACGTTGATGGAGCGGTTGGGTATGTCAATCTCTATGATGTCGCCATCCTTAATCTTTCCGATATTGCCACCAGCGGCTGCCTCAGGCGAGATGTGTCCAATGCTGAGTCCGCTTGTGCCACCAGAGAAGCGTCCGTCGGTGATGAGGGCGCACTCCTTGCCGAGGTGCATACTCTTTATATAAGAGGTGGGATAGAGCATCTCCTGCATTCCTGGGCCTCCCTTTGGTCCCTCGTGGGTGATTACCACGCAGTCGCCACTCTTTATCTTGCCGCCAAGTATTCCCTCGCAGGCGTCTTCCTGTGAGTCGAACACCTTTGCCAGACCAGCGAATTTCCACAGAGCCTCGTCAACTCCCGCTGTCTTCACCACGCAGCCGTCCTGTGCTATGTTGCCAAAGAGCACAGCCAGTCCACCATCCTTCGTGTAGGCGTGCTCAAGGTCGCGTATGCAGCCGTTCTCACGGTCGGTGTCCAGCTCGCCCCACTGTGCGTTCTGGCTTCCCATCTTTGTTGAGAACTTGCGTCCCGGGGCAGTCTGGTAGATGCGGTTTGCCTCTGGGTCGATGCTCTCGCCCGTGATGTCATATTTTGCCATCTGCTCGCCGAGAGTCTTGCCATCCACCCGTATGGCGGAGCCGTCGATGAGTCCACCCTTGTTCAGCTCGTTGAGAATGCCGAGTATGCCGCCTGCACGTCCACACTCCTGCACGCTGTATTTCTGTGTGTTTGGAGCCAGCTTGCAGAGACAAGGCACACGGCGGCTCAGCTCGTCGATGTCGCTCATCTTGAAATCTGCTCCTGCCTCCTGTGCCACGGCGAGCAGGTGGAGTACGGTGTTGGTGCTTCCGCCCATGGCAATGTCGAGAGTCATTGCGTTGAGGAAAGCCTTGCGTGTGGCGATGCTCTTTGGAAGCACGCTCTCGTCACCGTCCTCATAGTAGGCAAAGGCATTCTTCACCACTTGACGTGCGGCATCCTTGAACAGGCGTATGCGGTTCTCGTGTGTGGCGAGAATGGTTCCGTTTCCAGGGAGTGACAGACCTATTGCCTCGGTGAGCGAGTTCATCGAGTTGGCGGTGAACATTCCCGAGCAGCTACCGCAGCCAGGGCATGAGCATCCCTCTATCTCAGCCATCTCCTCGTCGCTGACCGATGGGTCGGCACCCTTTATCATTGCCGTGATTAGGTCGGCGTTCTCGCCGCGCCAGCGTCCAGCCTCCATAGGGCCTCCGGAGCAGAACACGGTAGGTATGTTGAGACGCATGGAAGCCATGAGCATACCAGGAGTGACCTTGTCGCAGTTGGAGATGCAAATCATCGCGTCAGCCTTGTGGGCGTTGCACATATACTCCACGGAGTCGGCAATGATGTCGCGTGAGGGCAGCGAGTAGAGCATTCCGTCGTGTCCCATAGCAATACCGTCGTCGATGGCGATAGTGTTGAACTCGGCGGCATAACAGCCCATTGCCTCAATCTCCTGTTTTACAATCTGTCCTATCTCATGCAGATGGGTGTGGCCAGGGACAAACTGCGTGAACGAGTTGACGATAGCTATGATAGGCTTGCCAAATTGCTCACGCTTCATACCTGTGGCCACCCAGAGCGCACGCGCTCCAGCCATTCTTCTTCCTTCAGTGCACACGGCACTTCTCAACTGATGTTTCATTGTCTATATGCTTTTGTTTTTTGTTCCTCTTATTGTTTTTAGGCTGCAAAGTTACTCCTTTTTTCGCTAACCGCCAACAAATTTTTGCATAAAATTCGTATCTGGTTACACATTTGTAATAATTCAGAACAAAAAACATATAAACCGAAAGTAAAACTGCACTCTCGGTTGGTATTTGTGCAAAAAAACAAAAAAAACGGCAAATGTTTGGCTATTACAAATATAATGAGTACCTTTGCCGAGATAAAATCAAAGAAAACAGTTTATAGATATAAAAATGGAAAATAATCACAACATGTTCATCGCCGTGAGCTATACGCTCTACACCGTTGACGGCGAGAAGAGAGAGAAGATTGAGGAGGCTCCAACAACCAAGCCTTTCGAGTTCATTTCGGGATTCGGAGTGACGCTCGACGAGTTTGAGAAACAAGTGGTAGGCCTTGAGCCAGGAGCAGCTTTCGACTTTGAGCTGACAAAGGAACAGGCATACGGCGACTATGAGGCATCGCGGGTGCTCGACCTCGACCGCAGCATATTCCAGATTAATGGCCATTTCGACCATGAGAACATCTTCGAGGGCGCGATAGTTCCCCTTCAGAACGAGGACGGCAACCATTTCTACGGTCGTGTGCTCGCCATAACCGAGGACAAGGTGAGGATGGATCTGAACCACCCATTGGCTGGCAAGACGCTGAACTTCAAGGGACGCATGCTCGAGAAGCGTGAGGCAAGCAATCAGGAAATACAGAATCTCGTCAACTTCCTCAGCGGCGAGGGTGGCTGCGGTTGCGGCTGCGACGACTGCGGCGGCGGTTGCGACCACGACCACCATCACCATCACGAGGGTGGCTGCGGATGCGGACATTGTCATTAAAGTCGCTACGCGATAAAGCAATAGTCGCTTCGCGATAAAGCTTCGCTAAAGATTAAAAGCACTTTGTGCTTAAAGAAGCCAGCCGGAACGCTCTTTATGCGCGAAGTGCCTTTAAGGCGAAGCCTTTTAAGAACACAGTTCTTTTAAGTGCATAGCACTTTTATGGCGAAGCCTTTTAAGAACACAGTTCTTTTAAGTGCATAGCACTTTTATGGCGAAGCCTTTTAAGAACATGGTTCTCTTAAGTGCATAGCACTTTATGGCGAAGCCTTTAATTTTTTTATTATGAACACATTTGGAAACATTTTTAGACTTACGTCTTTTGGTGAGAGCCACGGTGAGGCTGTAGGTGGAGTGGTTGACGGAATGCCAGCAGGCATAGAGATTGACCTCGACTTCATACAGTCGGAGCTCAATCGCCGTCGCCCAGGGCAGAGCGACTTGACCACGAGCCGTAAGGAAGCCGACAAGGTGGAGCTGCTCAGCGGAGTGTTTGAGGGCAAGACAACAGGCTGTCCCATAGGCTTCTTGGTGAGGAACACGAGTCAGAGGTCAAACGACTACGACAACCTGCGTGAGTTGTTCCGTCCCTCACACGCCGACTACACCTACCACGAGAAATATGGCATACGCGACCATCGTGGCGGCGGACGCTCGTCGGCACGCATCACAATAGCACGCTGTGTGGGTGGCGCTTTGGCAAAGCTCGCCTTGCGACAGTTGGGTATCAGCATCTGCGCCTATACATCGAAAATAGGAGTGTATGAACTGGACAAGGACTATCAGAAGTATGACCTCACACAGGTGGAGTCCAACGCCGTGCGCTGTCCAGACCCTGAGCTTGCAGGGAAGATGGAGCAGCTGATAAGAAACGCCAAGGGCATTGGCGAAAGCATAGGTGGCATAGTCACCTGCGTAATAAAAGGTTGTCCGGCAGGACTTGGCGAGCCTGAGTTCGGCAAACTGCACGCAGCCCTCGGACATGCCATGCTCACCATCAATGCCGTCAAGGGCTTCGAGTATGGCGACGGTTTCGACAGTGCCGACAAACTGGGTTCTGTGGTCAACGACGTGTTCTTGCCAAACGAAAGCTCATGTGAGGCAGGAGAACCGCTTCGACTGCACACCGCCACAAACCATAGTGGTGGCATACAAGGTGGCATCAGCAATGGCGAGGACATCTATTTCCGTGTGGCTTTCAAGCCAGTGGCAACCATTCTCATGGACCAGCAAACAGTGGATATTCGCGGAAATGCCGTCAACTTCAAGGCAGCGGGCAGACACGACCCATGCGTCGTTCCACGTGCCATTCCAGTGGTTGAGGCGATGGCTGCAATGACAATTTTGGACTATTATCAGCTAAATAAGACGATAAAACTATGATTTTCACATTTTTTATGTGTTTTTCTGCTCGTTAATATTGCACATCTCCGAAAATGTGTCTATCTTTGCAGTGTAAATAGAGCTATTCATGGGATTTGTGAAAATCTCGAGTAGAAATTTAGTTAAGTCTAGTTTAGTTTTTGTGTTGGTTAGGGGCGACTGTTTGGTCGCCCCATTTTTTATGTCCTATACTTTTATATTAAATGTGGAGTGAGGAGAGTGGAGTGAGGAGAGTGGAGTGAGGAGCGTGGAGTGAGGAGAGTGGAGTGAGGAGAGTGGAGTGAGGAGTGAGAATAGCGAAAGCTTGGAGTTGAGGTAAAACTTCTGTGCAGTGCGGTAATCTCACTCCACTCTCCTCACTCCTCACTCCACTCTCCTCACTCCTCACTCCACTCTCCTCACTCCTCACTCCACTCTCCTCACTCCTCGTTCTTGATTTTCGTCAATAAAACGGCTGTGTGCGCAAACAATGTGGCAAAATGCTTGTGTGGTATTGATTTTCGCTGTAATTTTGCAGCGTCAAAAGACAAAAGGATAACAAAAGTATTTAGGTAAAATTAAAGATTTTTAGAAAGGGTAACATTATGAAAAGATTGATTTTGACAGTAGTAGCAGCTCTTACATTGACTGCAACATTCGCTAACGACGAGAAGGCAAACAACGTGAACAACGCCAACGCCTACGACATGACAGTGAACATGGAAAAGCTCAGCGACGCTCTGAAGCTGACTATCGACCAGAGAGAAAGTGTAGCCGACGTTCATCGCACCTTCTGCGGAGAGATGCTCGTTGCCTCACAGGCTAATGAGGACGACCGCAAGGCTCTCATGGACAAGGCAATAAACAAGGATCTGAAGTATATGCACTATCTGCTCAACGACAAGCAGTACCGCACATACGTTATGCTGCTCAACACCACACTCTACAACCGTGGTTTGAACAAGTAATCAGAAAATAGAGAGAGGATTTAAATAAATGGTCGGAGGCTTGTATCGCCCTAAAGTGATGCAGGCCTCTTTTTTTATGCCCAAAAATTTGGTTGTTCCGCAGATTTTTATTTATTTTGCAGCCAAAATGAACATTAAAGCATAACGAAATGAAGAAAATAAGAATCGTTCTTTTCTCTGCCGTGCTTGCCATCCTCGCAAGCTGTGGCACGTCATCAACCGTCCCCATCACAGGACGCAAGCAAAACATCCTCGTCAGCGACGAGCAGGTGCTGAGTCTCAGCAACCAGCAGTATCAGGAGTATATGAAGTCGGCAAAGGCATCAACCAATGCCACCAACACCGCCATGGTGAAGCGCGTGGGGCAGAACATTGCCAACGCCGTGGTTTCATATTTGCAGCAGAACGGACTGGCTGCCGAGGTATCAAACTACAAGTGGGAGTTCAACCTCGTTCAGGACCAGAGCGTCAATGCTTTCTGCATGCCGGGAGGAAAAATCGTTGTCTATGAGGGACTTCTGCCCGTGACCAAGGACGAGTCGTCGCTTGCCATCGTAGTTGGCCACGAGGTGGCACATGCCGTAGCTAAACATTCGGCAGAGCGCATCAGCAACGAGTTGCGCAAGCAGTATGGCAGTCAGATTCTCGGGGCTGTGCTACAGGGCGCGGGAGCCAGCACCAACCTCCAGAGCATCAGCTCCACGGTGTTTGGTATAGGCACCACACTTGGCGGAGCCGCCTATTCTCGGAGCCAGGAGAGTGAGGCAGACCGCCTCGGACTCATTTTCGCAGCCATGGCAGGCTACGACCCCAACGTTGCCGTCAGCTTCTGGCAGCGCATGGCTTCAGCCACAGGCAACAACTACTCGATCCTCAGCGACCACCCAAGCGACCAGACGCGCATAAAGAATATTCAAGGATGGCTGCCAGAGGCATTGCAATACTACAAGCCTTCGACAACCACAAAGACCTCAGCAAAGAGCTCCAATACCCCGACGATAAGGATCTCGTCGAAGAAGTGATTCAGAGTTTTGTGGTCAGCTCCCTTTGGAAGAAATATTGTGCCTTTTGCGCATAAAAAAGACTTAGGGAGTTGGCAAAGGAGCGTGTGGGGAGTTGGTGCTTTTCCCGGTTGACGACAGTGCTATTAGAACAGCGGGGAGAGGAGTCTTGTTAGACTCTCCCAAAGCCTTACGCTGAACTTGCGACGCTTCTCACCGGGAATATCGTATGCCTCGCATTGTTGCTCGTCGTGCTCGAAAACGGACTTGAAACGGAGAGCGACATCGTGGCCGTAGAAGAATACGTTTGCCTCGAAATTGTTCTCAAAGCTACGGAAATCAATATTCGTGGAGCCACATGAGGCAAGCGAGTCGTCAACTACCCACAACTTGCTGTGGAGGAAGCCGCCAGTGTAGTAAAGCACCTTGACACCAACGGCGGCTATGTCGGCAAGATAGGACTTGCCCGCCCACTGAACGAAATGGGAGTCGCACTGCTTTGGCACCATGACACGGACATCAACACCAGCTATGGCGGCAGTCTTCAACGCCACCAAGATGGGCTCGTTGGGGAGGAAATAAGGTGTCTGGATGTAGATGTAGCGATGTGCCCGCATGATTATGCCGAGCAGTCCCTGCATGATCTCTGGGAATGGGGTGACGGGGGTGCAGGTAACTACTTGTGCCACACAGTCGTTTACGCAACTGCCGTCCAAGGGCGGATAGTATTTCCTATTGCTGATAAGGGTACGGTCAACGAAATACCAATCGACGAGGAATGCCCTCTGCAGACCATAGACTCCACCACCCTCAAGCCTGACCATGGTGTCGCGCCAATGACGCAGTCCCCTACCCTTCACATAGCGCAAGGCGACATTCATGCCGCCAATGTAGCCTATGCGCCCGTCAATGACCACTATCTTGCGGTGGTTGCGATAGTTGACCTTGCTCGTGAAGGAACGGAAACGGACAGGCATGAAAGGCCACGCCTCTATGCCCTCCTGACGCATTCGCTCGAAGAAGGGGCGCTTGACTTTCCAACAACCCACATCGTCATAGACAAGACGCACCTCAACGCCTTGGCGTGCCTTGTCGATGAGCACATCGGCAACGAGATTTCCCAAGGCATCGTCCTCAAAGATGTAGAAATCCATGTGAATGCTCTGACGTGCAGAGCCAATGACTTGCAGGAGGTCGGTGAAGAACGACTGACCATCGGTGAAAATCTCCACACGGTTGTCCTTGAACGGCAGGCAGAAGTTCTGATTGACGAACAGATCGACGGTAGGCCGATGCTCGTTTGCCACCTGCAAATCGCGCTGCTCGACAAACTCAAGCATCGACCGTTTAGTGAGCTGATTGAGGCTGCGCTCGCTCATGAGCCTCTCGCGACGGGTGTTGAGCCCGAAGAAGAAATAGAAGAGCAAGCCAACGACAGGCACAAAATAGATGACCAGCATCCAAGCCATTGTCTTGGCAGGCTGCCTATTGTCCATCAAGACGTGAATCATCGCCACAATCTTGACCAACTCATACGCAATGACTATAGCAACATCCATTCCGTGCAAAAGGGGACGGCAAAGTTACTGTCAACTCATTTCCTCAACCACCTTCATCAACTCCTTGCCTATGGCATCGGCTTCCTCCATGGTGGCAGCCTCGCTATAGACACGGATGATTGGCTCGGTGTTGGATTTGCGGAGATGCACCCACTTGTCGGCAAAATCAATCTTCACTCCATCAATATCGGTAACCTGCTCATTGGTGTACATTTCCTTCACGCGTGAGAGGATTGCGTCAATGTCGGTGGTAGGAGTGAGGTCGATGCGGTTCTTGGCTATGAAATAAGTTGGAAGTGTGGCGCGGAGCTGAGTGAGGGTTACATCGCGCTCGGCAAGCAACGAGAGGAACAGGGCTATGCCCACGAGGGCGTCGCGGCCGTAGTGGCTCTCAGGATAGATAACGCCACCGTTGCCCTCGCCACCTATTACAGCACCTACCTCCTTCATCTTGGTGGTGACATTCACCTCGCCCACGGCAGAAGCGAAATACTCACCACCATGGCGAAGGGTGACATCGCGCAGCGCACGTGTGGAGCTGAGGTTGCTAACGGTGTTGCCCGAGGTGTGGGAAAGAATATAGTCGGCTACGGAGACTAGCGTGTATTCCTCGCCAAACATCGTCCCGTCCTCGCTGATGAAGGCAAGGCGGTCAACATCGGGATCGACAACAATGCCAAGGTCGTAGCCACCTTTGCGCATCTCGTCCATTATGCCCTGAAGATTGCGCTCAAGGGGCTCTGGGTTGTGGGCGAAGCGACCGGTCGGTTCGGGGTTGAGTATGTTGTATTCAACGCCAAGTGCCTCAAGGAGGCGTGGCAGGATTATGCCGCCGACACTGTTGATGGCATCGACACAGACACGGAAATGGCGCGACTTGACAGCCTCAACATTTACGAGACGGAGGGCAAGCACGTCAGCTATGTGTCGGGAATCGAAATCATGGTCAGTCGTGTATGTGCCAAGATGCTCAACGTTGGCATACACGAAATCCTCACTCTCTGCAATGGCGAGGACCTGAGCACCATCAGAGGCGGTGAGGAACTCGCCCTCGGCATTGAGCAACTTCAAGGCATTCCATTGTGTAGGGTTGTGGCTTGCGGTGATGATGATGCCACCATCGGCCTTGTGATAGCGCACGGCAAGCTCTGTGGTAGGAGTAGTGGCAAGCCCGAGGTCGATGACATCGAACCCCATGCCCAACAAAGTGCCACAAACAACACTGCGCACCATCTCGCCAGAGATGCGCGCATCACGTCCAACAACTATACGGCGATTGCCATTCCCGCCCGTGTTCCTTGCGATGAAAGTGGCGTAAGCCGACGTAAACTTAACTATGTCCAATGGGTTAAGCGTATCACCGGTATTGCCACCGATGGTACCTCTAATGCCTGAAATTGATTTTATCAGTGTCATAATATTCAAATTTTAAAAATGCCTGGGAAACCCAGGCATATATTATCATCTTTCTCTTTGATAAGTAATCGTATAGTGGCACGCATAGACGCTCTGCTGTGCATACATCTGTCCCTTTGAGTGCGGCACGATGAGATTGACCCTTGATATTTCCTCATCGGCGGTGGTCTGCCTGCCGATGTTGATGTAGAGCAGAGGCACGAGCCAGCCCTCTGGCACTGAGTTGCCGTATGCACTCTGCATCATGCCTTGTGTGAACGATGCCGTGATGGTGCTTCCTATGCGTTGCACGGTGAACTTGTCGGGATAGTACGATGTGTACATGTTTGCGAGCTGGTTGTAGCCCTCGTTGATGTTGTACTCGACGAAACGGCAGATAATGTTCACCTGCTTGTTCTCCTCAAGTTTCTCTCCTGCCCCACGGCGTACTATCTGCATATAGACACCGCTCTTTTCGAGATAAACATACTCGTTGTTGTCCACCGATGTGGTCTCTCCCTGAGCTGTGAATGTAGCCTCGTCAATAACCTTGATGTTGTTGTCGGCAATATATGCGGCGATGGCATCGCGTTCCTTTTCTTTCTTTTCGCCGTAAGTCTCGTAGTCGTCACAAGCTACGAAGGTGAGTGCCACGAGAAGTGCGAGAAGTGAAAAAACTGTCTTTCTCATTTCGTATATATACTATTAATTTGCAAATTCGCCTGCAAAGTTAGTGCAAGTTTTACACAATACAAAATAAAAGTGCAACTTTTAATATTTTTATTGTTAAAACGCAGCCTAACTTATCAAAAGTTGGTGCCTCACTCACCTCAACATGTCAGAATAGGCGAGAATTGCCTTGCGGGTGATTTTCACTGCCTCAGCAATGCTGCAGAAAAGCTTTCCGCCAGAGGCATTCTTGTGTCCGCCACCATTGAAGAAGCGTCCTGCCATCTCGTTACAAGGGAAGTCGTCAACAGAGCGGAGCGACACCAAGATATAGTTGTCGCGCTCAGTATCCTCACGGAGCGATATGGACAGGCGCATGCCCTTGATTTGCAGTGGCATATTGACAAGTCCCTCGCTGTCGCCCTTGACATAGTGGAAACGCTTCAGGTCGTCGCGGGTAAGCGTGAAGAAAGCGGCATGACACTTGTCAACAATCTGCATCTTCTCATAAAGCACATAGCCCTGAAGACGCAAGCGATACTCGCTGAACACGTTATAGACGTTGCGGTAGATCTTGTCCTTGTCGATGCCCTTGGTGAGCAACTGACAAATGATGAAGAATATCTCAGGCGCATTGCTGGCAAAGGTGAAGCCTCCAGTGTCGGTCATCATACCACAATAGACAGGCACGGCGAACTTACGGTCGAGCTGCTCAAAAAGCCCAAGCTGCCAAGCAAGTCGGAAAACCATCTCGCACGTGGAACTGAGCGGAGGGCGTGAGATAGTGAGGACGGCATCAACAGATGGATTGAGGTGATGGTCGATAAGCACCTTCCTCGCATGGGTTGCCTCAAGCGAGGGGCGCATGTCGTCAGTACGTGACAGCTCGTTGAAATCGAGACAGAAGATCAAGTCTGCGTCGGCTATCAGGGCATCAGCCTCGTCGGGATGCTTGTCGTAACGGATTATAGTCTCAATGCAAGGCAGCCAACGCAGGAAATCGGGGAACTGGTCAGGTACAATGATTCTTGGATTCTTGTCAAACTGGCGCAAAGTCTCAGCCCACGCGAGCGACGAGCCAATGGCATCGCCGTCGGGACTGACATGGCAGCAGACAACGATATTGTCTGCTGCCACGATAAGGTCGCGGAGATGCTGGAGCTCCGTAGAATTCAATAGATCTATCTGCATCCGATTAGAAAAGTTTGTTTGGATATACTCCTTCGTCAACGAGTTTCTGGATGCGGTCAACAGTGTCCTGGCGGTCGGCTGAATAGGTCACGCCAAACCACTTGCTGGTAGTGTCGAGCACCTGCACGGTAGATGTTCCCTCAACAATGAGCTTGTTGACCATGAGAGGGATGAAGAACTCTGCCTTGAGGTTCTCCATGGTCTTTGGGTCGGCAAGGAACTCCTTGAAGTAAGCCTCGCTATGCTGGAAATAGTCGGGAGTGAAGCCCCACATGTTCATTGACACGGGGGTATTGTCCTCAACAGGGATCCATTTGCCTTCCTCGTCCTTGTAGCAAATAGGTCCGTCAACACGCATGATCTCAGTGCGCTCAACCACAGTGGTGAGGTTGCCATTCTCGTCCTTTGAGCAAATACCACGAGCCACGGTTCCGTTCTCTGACAAGGTGTTGCCCACGCGGAATCCAACCATTGCATACTTGTTGGTGCTGCCCTCAGGAAGGTCGGCAAGGAACTTGCCAATGACCTGGAAGGCATCGCGATTGTAGAAGTCGTCGCAGTTGATTACACAGAAAGGCTCGTTGATAACGTCCTTAGCCATCATCACGGCATGGTTTGTTCCCCAAGGCTTGACGCGGTCAGCAGGGCAGGTGAAGCCCTCTGGCAGAGCGTCGAGGCTCTGGAAGCACAGCTCTACAGGAACGTGTCCCTCATACTTGCTCAGAATCTTCTCACGGAAATCCTGCTCAAAGTCCTTGCGGATAACAAAAACGATTTTGCCAAATCCTGCCTTGATGGCATCATAGATTGAATAGTCCATAATGGTCTCGCCATTGGGGCCAAGTCCATCAAGCTGTTTCAGACCGCCGTAACGGCTTCCCATTCCGGCTGCCAAGAGTAATAAAGTCGGTTTCATGTCTTTTTTATTTTAAGTTATTATTCCGGTCATTGCGACTTGACTGCAAAAGTAATACTATTTTTTGTAATCACCACAGCTTTGGGCAAGTTTTTTTCAAAAAAAACGTCAGAAGGGATAACCGATTGCGAAATGCAGGGTTTGGTTGTCCTTAAAGCTGTCGATATTGTAGAAGCCTCCCTTGCCTGTGTCGTATGGCAAATGGAGCCCAACACCCCAGTCGAGGCGAAGCACAAGGAAATCGAGGTCGTAGCGTATGCCGATGCCCGTGCCGACGGCAAGCTGACGATAGAAGCGGTCGAACTTGAACACTCCCGGGTCCAGCCATGCGTTGACCAAGTCGTCCTCGTAGTCCTTACTGAAATTCCATACATTGCCCACATCGAGGAAAACGGCGGTGGAGAGGCTGCCAAAGAGCCTGCGGCGATACTCAAGATTGGCAACGAACTTTATGTCGCCATTGTTCATGACATAGTTAAGCTCTGGAATGCCCAACTGCATTATGCCACCAGGACCAATGCCCCTGATAGGGAAGGCACGGAGGCTGTTGGCTCCACCAACGTAGAACATCTCGGAGAATGGGGCAAACTTACCATTGCCATAGTTGTAGATGACGCCGGCATTGACATGGGCAAGGAGCTGGGAGTTAGGGTCGAGGGTCCAAGTCTTGCGGAAGTCGGTCTCTACCTTTATGAACTGCGAATACTCGGTGTTGAGCAGTTTCTTGTCGGTCTCGTTCCAGCTCTTGCCGGCAATGGCATAGCCGAGCGAGACGAGATTGCCTGCCTCGGCTATGGTGGTTTCCCAACGGATTGGGTGGAGACACGAAGTCGGACTACTATAAGTATAGGTATAGCGCATTTGTGGCACAAACTGGTTGTCCATCATTACAGCAATATACATATTGTCGTCGATGAGCGAATCGAGCTTGGCGGAACGGGAGTTGGACACCTGATACTTCACGACAAGGGGCGAAAACTCGTGGGCACTCTTGGGTGAGGTCTGCCAACGATAGGTCCACTCGCCTGAGAACACGTTCATCTTGTAGTATTCGGGGCGGAACACGGTGTTTGTGGAAAGTTTTGCCATTGTTGACGACTGGGAGAAGAAGCGGCGACGGATGACCTTGCCGTTCTTGTCGCGGACTCGACGGCGCTCCTTATAGAACGGAGCCACAATGCGTGGGAACTCCAAGGAGGCATCAATGCCATACTCATAGTTGCTGTCAGAGGTGCGCTTGTGGGTCTCCCAAGCGTATGAGCCATGGATGTTGAAATCGAGTTTCTCCCCTCCACGGAAAGCATTGCGGCGGGTGAGACCTGCCTTAAGCTCCGGTCCCATTCTGCCGATGGTCTTGTTCTTGAAATTGCCCTCGAAATAGACATCGTAAGGGCGGTCGAGGACACAGTCGAGAGTAAGGTCAAGAGTGTCGCACGCCGCAGTGGTGTCGCGGGGCGTAAACCTGAAGTCGATGGAACTGAACAAACCCATGGAGCTGAGGTGCGAGGCTGTCTCCTGATAGTCGGAGTAGCTGTAAAGGGAGTTATGGCGTATCTTCATGTCGCGCATGATGACACGCGGGCGCAATGGTGGTTTCTCCCCATTGTAGTTGATGGAGAAGAAGCGGAAGCGCAGGCTGTCGGTGAGCGGCTCGGTGTAGGTGCGCTGCATGTTGATGTGAATGTTTCCGATGTGCCACTTGTGAAGTACGCCCTCTGGAAGCCCCGATGCCAACTGCAGGCGCAGGCGCGCCTTGTTTGGCTCGTCAAGCGTGTCGGCAAGATAGGAGGCATAGCCCGACTGATAGTAATAGTAGCCATTGTCGCGGAACATGGTGTAGAGCCGCTGTCGCTCGCCGTCAAGACTCGACACGCTTAGCGGTGTGCCTTTCCTCACAATGGCCTCATCGGCAGAGGCTTTGATAAGGCTGTCTGCCTCGGTGGGGAAATTGATGTAGGAAAGCGTATCGACAGTGAACAGGTCACCCACATTCACGTTATATCCTATTTTGCCTTTCCTTGGATTCTTTTGTGGGATTTCCTCGTATGAGACCTGCGAGTGGAGATAGCCGTGATTGCGCAGCACGGTCTGGGCAACGGAGGCACGCAGGGCAGGATTGACCCAACTCATGAGCACAGGCTGCTTGCCAAAGCTCTTTACCATCCACTTTGAGAAGCCATCGTCCTTGCCACTGAAGGCATTCCATATCCAAAGACCGTAGGGGAACGGGGTGCGATAGTAGGAACTGCCAAACAGAGCCCCGTTGGGAGCCGTTGCCAAAGCTGCCTCTACCTCCATCTGTGTGTTGAGGAAATGGTCGGAAGGCTCATAGTTCTCATAATTTATTTTTTTCAGTCCTATGAACAGCTGGTCGTCGTCGGGTATGTTGCTCGTGGTGGAGCAACTGGTAAGAACCCAAACGACCACGAGTGCCAAATATGTTTTGAGTGTTCTATTCATTATTCATTGCCTCCTTTCCTTTTATTGCCGTAGTGTCAACTCTCTCAACCACAATGCTTTCTGGTTTTGGCATTGCCACCTCATCGTCCTTCTTGAAGAGGTTGCGGAAGTTCTGTATGGTTTTCCTCCAGATGAAACCTGCTCCAAATTCCTGAGTGTAGCCGTCGAGCCAGTCGTAGGAGTTGTTGTTGTAGAAGAGCGTCACATACTTGTTGGCTGTGTCGTCGAGTCGGTATTCAAAAGTCACGTTGTCGAAGAACGAGCTGTTCTGCTGCGTCTGAACGGAAGCTCCCGTGGAGACTTTTCCGCCTACGGAAATCTTCAGTCGGTTGTTCCAGAAACGCTTGGCGAACTGGAAGGAATAGTCGGTATGTATGGCGCCCTTGGAATCGGTGCTGTTGTCGATGCCAATGGAGAGGTCCAAGGTGCGCAAGGCACTGCCCGTAATCTGGTTTATCTCGGTGTTGAGGAACGAGCTGAGGGCATTGTTCATCGAGAACGACTCAGTGTTGCCATCGGCAAGATACATTCCCGTGGTGAGCATAGTCACTGCCAACTTGCCCCGCTGCTCTACGCTCATGTTCTGCAGCTCGTTGTGGAGCGTAAGGTCCTCTGGGGCATCGAGGGTGAACTCAAGTCCCATGTTCTTCAACGTCTTGGTAATGACTATTCCACAAATAAACTTCACGCTTCGTCCCACGCCATTGGTTCCGGAGACGCTGGCCTTTGTCTCCTCCTCTGCCGTGATGTTGAGCGTTGGGTTCATCACATCGCCATGGAACTCTATATAGCTTCCGTCCTGTATGGTGAAAGTCTTCAGAGGAATTACGGGCAGCGAATACTTCATCTTTCCATTGTTGAGCGTATATCTTCCATTCAGCATGATGCCCTCAACGGTGTTGTACTGCATTCGGAGCGCTCCGCCACCCATGAGGTCGATATAGTTGGTATGGTCGGCGTTCAGATAAGCCATGATATGTGCTCCGTTGGACACGTTGAGCGTCATGTCCATGGTAAAACCGCTGATTTGGGGACGTGACACTACGATTTCCGTAGTATCGGAGAAATCGCGGAACTTGACAAGCTCGTCCAACTGGTTGTCTGTCGTGATAGGGCTGTCGCGAAGGATGTATCCCATATCGGTCTTTCCAAGCACGTCGAGCTTGCCCTTCATCACCAGGTTGTCAAGCATGCCACGGATGGTTCCGTCAACATTGACGTATGCCTTGCCATAAGCCACGCTCTTGTTGTTCTCCTTCTCGCCAATAATCTGGTAGTCCCTGGCACGCATCTTAAGGTCAACCATTATCCTGTCGAGGTTGCGGAAATCGACGTGTCCCATGATGTTCAGTGGATTGTCGTTGTGGGCATAGACCGTGAAGTTCTCAAGAAGGAGCTTGCTGCCTATAATGCGGACAGGGTCGTCGTCAAAGCGGAGTCGCATGCCGTAAGGAACACTCACGAGATAAGAGGAATTGAGGTATATCTCTCCGTTGACATCAGGACTGTCGAGTGCGCCAGAAATAGTCAACAGTCCCTCTGCGTAGCCTTCAAGTCCAAGAACCTGATCGGGAACAAAGCCATTGACGAGGTCCAATGGTGTCTGCTCAAGCACAAGCTTGGCATCGAGACGACCGTTGTCCTCATCGAAATAAGTGCCGTTGAGGGTTCCTATCACCTTGTCATTCTGAAGCAGTCGTACCTCGACCTTGTGGGTGGAGCCTTCGTCTTGCAGATAGACAATCTCGCTGCCGATGTTGCCCATAGGGCTATGCTCGTAGGTCATGCCATTGACAGCCAAATCGGAAACCACGGAGAGGCGTCTGTCCTTGTCAACCATGACACGGAAATCTCCATTGAGAAGACCGCCGACACGTGGCATATAGGGAATCACTTCGGACAATCGTCCGATGTCGAACTTGTTCAAGCTGAGGGTCAGGTCCTGCAGCATGTCAGGGTCGTCGTCCTCAGACGAGAGTTTCAGACCTGTGCCATCGTCGGCAATGAGGTCGAGCCTGGCACTTACCTTATTGTTTCGGGCGAGGAACACATAGTTATCCTTATTTATATTGAACGATTTGTAGCCCAACAACTGTCGGTAGGGATTGAGACGGACACAAATGCCGCTGTCGAGCATCTCAGCCATGACCGCTGCGTCGATGCCCAACTTACCCTTTGCATCGAAGTATTTGGCGGAGAGACCAGCCTTATTGCCATCGATGTATCCGTCAAACAAGGCACGGAACACAAACTGCGGATTGCGCTTGTTGTTCTGGACAAGCGTAGTGAAATTGACGCGTTTGTCGTTCTGGTTCACGTCAAAGCGTATGGTGTCTATGCGCACGCTGTCGTAAACCAAGGAATAGACATGCCCATGCCCTTGAAGTCCGTCGATGGGCGACGACTTTATGTCGCACGAAAGGGAGTTGAAGTCCAAGCCATAGAAGCGTAGGAAATTGGCTACGGGATTGTCGTTGCCGCTGGCAATGCGCAGTTTCACCACTGGCAAGAGCGCGCGAAGGCGCTCGCTGTCGATAATACGTTCGTTGGTGTGGAGCTCCAACTCTTCAACGACCCTCTCTGCCTGGCTCATGAGCTGCTCATATCCGCCCTGTGCGGCAAAGTCAAGCTCAAGGTTTCCGCTATATACCTTCGCCCACGTTGTGTCACGATTGGTCAAGAGATCTACCACAAGATCCTCGGGGCGATAGGTTTTCTTAGCCGTCCTAACGGTAAAGTCGTTGAGGAGGGCTTGCAGCTTATGTGCCTCATGGAGGTCAGAAGCCACATCCACATGGGCACACATGCTTGCTACAAGTGGTTTCTCACTGACACGCATCATTTGCAAGTCTGCCCAACGCAAGTCGGAGCTAAGCGTTGCTTGGAGTTTCTTGGTGGAGACAAGTGCGTCAAGACTTATCTCACCATCAAGAATAGCATTGTCGCTATTTAGTTTGGCATGGCCTACACCTTTTTCGAGACGGGCAACAGCCTCTACGTTGTCGATATTTAGATGTCCATATCCAAACTGGGTAATGTTGGCTTTGGCTTGCATCATTGTATTTCGCGAAAGGATGTCAAAGCCACGACCACGGAGAGCGACATTACCGCTGAACAGCTTCAATGAATCGCGAGGCATGAAATGGCGCAAGTCAAGCGACTTAACGTCAAGTTTAGCATCGTAGGCATCGGACGAGGCATTGTAAGAACCTGTTAGGGCTATGCGTCCACGACCTTCTGCCATCTTCAAGTCTGCGGCATATTTCTGACAATCGGCTGAAAGTTTGCCGCCAAACGTTATGCCTCTCGGAATACGGTAGGACTTGCGAAGCGCCGGGGAGAGCATGTCGAGTACAAAGTCGAGATTGCCAAAGTCTGCCCGCAACGCCATTTGTGCCTTCATCCTATCCATATCAACGGGATTGAGGGCATAGCCTTTGGCAGACATCTTGAACGCCTGCGGCAGGCTGGCATCAAAATCAGTCACCTCGACGCGACGCATATTTCCACCAAGAGAGACTTGAATGGAAAGAGGTTTGTTAGGATAGTTGTCGGCAAAACTTTTCGGTAGCATGCCCGCAAAGAGCAGGATGTCGTCCTTGCCGATGTCTGCCCCCAACTTGAGTCTCACCTTTCCTGGATTTCGGTCGTCGAACATATTGAGGTCCATGCTGCACTCCGCATTTAGTTCCGAATAGGGAGTCTGCAATCTCAACGTCGGAACGGAAAGTTTCAAGGAGTCCAAAGCCAACGGCATTGAAAAATCGGTGACTGCGAGTCCGCTCTTCTCTTTCAAGGTAAAATGGCGAAGCACCAATCCGGCATTAGGTCCCTCATAGAAAATGGAGTCCAGCTCAATGCCGATGTCGTCAAGGGCAATGTGGTTGAAGTCAAGTCCGTCAACCCTCGGTTCAAATCTCTTGTCAAAGTGCGCCTTTCCCTTGTCAAGGCGTATCTGACCGATGTCGTACCTTGCGGCGGCAAGGTCTATGCGTGTATTGATAACGTCCAAGCGTACGATGTGGGCACCTACCATTATCGAGTCGCCAATGGTATGGAAAGACAGTCGGGTATCGTCAACCTCAACCTTGGCAATATTGATTTTCCATTTCAAATCGCTTTTGGTGGTGTCCTCTGGCACCGTATCGGGCAAAAGAGCGATGTCTATATTGCCTCCATTCAAGAAAACGCCATCAACATCGGCTGTTTCGAGACCAAGGTCAACACCTCGGCTTGACAACTGCAGTTTGTCAACATTTCCCCTAACCCTAAGTGAAGATATGAAACCATTGGTATTGAATTTGGCTTTATTCACTTCAAGATTATCCACAACGACCTTGCCACTGAACAATGGCAAAAGTTTCACGTCTGCTACCAGTTCCTTAACATCGGCTATTGTATCGCGAACATTGGCAAGGCTGTCGTTAGGCTTTATGAATTTGGCTTCTTCAATGCTGAGATCTAATGGAAACTTTAGTGCCACATGCCCTATGCCGACCTCAGCTCCTGTCTTTTCTGACATATACACAGCAACCTTCTGTACCAAAAAATTCTGTACAGAAGGAATGTATAGACTAATTGTCAAGACCAAGAACAACACTATCGGACTTAACAATATGACTGATGTCCACAATAGGAACTGTTTCATCTGGTTACATTTTTCTGCAAATGTAGCTTATTTTTCTCGAAAAAAGAACTATTGGGTAGAAAAAAAAACTTAATCAGCCGTTATTTAGTATTTTTTGCCACAAAATGTCCTTTGGCAATGGGGCATCGAGCGAAATTGACTCCTTGCTGACAGGATGGACAAACTCCACATGACGCGACAAAAGAGATATGCTACCATCGGGATTGCTACGCTGAGCACCATACTTCAAGTCACCCTTGATAGGGCATCCCATAGCTGCCAACTGACAACGGATCTGATGATGACGACCTGTGAGAAGATGGATCTCAAGAATATGGTAATTGTCGCCAGAGGCAAGCACACGATAGTCAAGGATTGCCTTCTTTGAGTCCCGCACCTCACGGTTATAGGCATAGCTTTTGTTCTGTTTCTCATTGCGAACAATCCAATGAGTCAGGCGTCCTTCAGGCTCCTTGGGCACATTTTTCACTATTGCCCAATAGGTCTTGTGAACGTCGCCCTTGCGGAACATCTCGTTGAGGCGGCTCAAAGCCTTGGATGTCCTGGCAAAGATGACCAAGCCACTGACTGGACGGTCAAGGCGATGGGTAACACCAAGGAAAACGTTTCCTGGCTTCTGGTATTTCTGCTTTATATAATCCTTAACACAATCAGAGAGCGGAGCATCGCCAGTCTTGTCGCCCTGGACGATTTCTCCGCTTTCCTTATTCACTACGATTATATGATTATCCTCGTATATTACGTTCATCTGATTACATATTCATACCGCCATCAATCTGGATAACCTGTCCGGATACATAGCTTGACATGTCTGAAGCAAGGAAAAGACAAACGTTGGCGATGTCCTCTACCTGACCACCACGACGAAGAGGAATCTTCTTCATCCAATCCTTACGGATTTCCTCTGGCAACTGAGCAGTCATGGCAGTCTCGATGAAACCAGGGGCTACGGCATTGGCACGTACGCCCTTTGGACCAAGTTCCTGTGCGATAGACTTTGCAAGACCTATCATACCAGCCTTGGAAGCTGAGTAGTTGCACTGACCAGCATTGCCATGCACGCCAACAACACTTGACATGTTGATGATTGAGCCACTACGCTGACGGAGCATGATAGGCGCACAAGCATGGATGAAGTTGAATGCAGACTTTAGGTTTACATTCAATACAGCATCCCACTGCTGCTCAGACATACGAAGCATCAAGCCATCCTTGGTGATACCTGCATTGTTTACGAGAACATCGATGCTGCCGAAATCCTCCTTAATCTTGTTTACTACAGCCTCTGTCTCTGCGAAATCAGCAGCATTACCTGCGTATGCGTTGCACTTTACTCCAAGTGCCTCAATCTCCTTACGAGTAGCCTCAAGACCTGCGGCCATATCGTCATTGAGTACAAGGTCTGTAAATGCGATGTTTGCACCCTCCTGGGCAAACTTCATGGCGACAGCCTTTCCGATGCCGCGAGCTGCACCTGTGATAAGGGCAGTCTTACCTGTTAATAATCCCATTGTTTTTGTTTGTTTTATTATTAATGTATATACATTCATTTTTCCAAAATATCATTTTATGATACTTTTGCCCAATGCACCATAAACGACCTTAGCAACCAAGGGTTTGCTGGTCTCCTCTGTCATGCCATGACCAAGGCGACCATAAATATACGGCACTTCCAGTCCTTTGATACAATAATGAGTTATATCGGCAACCAAGTCAACATTGTCGATGTCAAACTCACCATCTGCCTTTCCCTCAGAATAAACCTTACGGAAGAGTTCTATTTCATCCTCATCGAAGTTCTTGCGCTGCTTCTCTACCATCCAGATGTTACGGAAGAACTCCGCACGCAAATTACCATTGCGTACGACAGTTTCCTTAATCATGCTCAAATGGGTATATATAAGTTCAATAATCTTATCCTGCGGACGAATCTTCTTTGCAGCCACTTCATCAAGCTTGTCGGACAAACGCTCCAATTCTGACTCAATAACCGCATAATAGACCTCCTCCTTACTCTTGAAGTATGTATATAATGTACGTCGCCCCTTACCCGACGACAACGCAATATCGTTCATCGTGGTATTCTCAAAACCATTTTTTGCAAATAGTTGGCGAGCTACATCGACCAGTTTTTGTCTCGTCTTAGAAATGGACATTGGCAGTTCCTCCCATTATTTTCTTTATTGCACATATCAATTATCGTGTGCAAAATTATATATTTAATTTGGAATAAGCAAATAAAAAGACCAAAAATTGCATTTTATTGGGCTTTTAACAAAATATTTCCCTTTTTTCTTGCACATTTCAAATAAAAGCAGTACCTTTGCACCCGCAAATGAGAAATAACATCGCGGAGTGGAGCAGTTGGTAGCTCGCCAGGCTCATAACCTGGAGGTCGCATGTTCGAGTCCTGCCTCCGCAACTAAGATGCCGCAACAAGTTGGAAACGACTTTGTTGCGGTTTTTTCGTACAATGATTGGGACAAGAATAGAACACAATTTTATTAACTATGATTAAGCAAACAGAATTCAGACTGAGTGCAAAACCGCGCGGATGCCATTTGGTGACAAAGGAGATTATCGGACATTTACCGATGCCACTACCCCAAACAGGCATTCTTAATTTATTCGTACAGCACACGTCATGTGCACTTAGCATTAACGAAAACGCAGACCCTGACGTAAGAAGCGATATGGAGAAAATACTCAATCATATCGTAAAGGAAAACGAGCCATACTACAACCACACGCTCGAAGGACTTGATGATATGCCTGCACATGCAAAATGCTCCATGTTTGGTGTCAGCATAAATATTCCCATAACTAATGGCAAGCTAAATCTTGGTACATGGCAAGGCATCTACCTTTGTGAATTCCGCGACTATGGAGGGGAAAGGAAAATAGTTGCAACAATATTAGAATAAAAAAATCCGGCCATCTCTACCCAGATAGCCGGAACATTTCATTCCTATTTCTTCAGATTTTTCATCACTTTATTATAATAACGCTGAGTGCGCTTTACACTGTATCGCATTCCGCCATTCCACGACCTAATGGCCTTCTCGACGTTATTAGTCGGATTAAAGTGAGATTGAATAAGAAGAAACATCTCCTTTGATTTAGCGACACTGAACCTATCGTTCAGCGAATATCTCTTCTTACTATTACGCTTCTTCAGAATGTCATTACACTCTCTTACGAGAATAGGAGTAATCTGCATGGCTCCACAAGAATTGCCACTAACAGCTTTTGCATTTCCTTCACTTTCAACTTGTATAATGGCTTCCATTACAGGCTCCCAATTGAATCCCGAATTCTTTCTTTCCACCTTTTCAGCAACCGCAAATTGCGGAGATACTGAAACCATAATTAAACTTAGACATACAATTCTAAATATTCTACTCATAACAAATAATTTTTGGAGTTTGGTCTTACCTAAAGGCCTCGAAATAAACATGACAAGCATGTCTCTATTCAACTCCTGTTATCTACTAAGTATGACCGTCCCAACGCGGGACATCTATGCCACCTATTGATTATCGGGTGCAAAGTTAGGCATAATAATCCAACCCACCAAATATATTTAGGTATTTTAAGCATTTTACAGTGTTGATAATCAATAAATTATGAATTTATTGATATAGATTAAGGCATAAAAGACAAAGAATTGTGTCCGCACACACCCGTTAGGAAACAGCAATAAAAAGACAAGCGAATTGAAAATTAAAAAATCAGACAGAAATGTTCATTCAATAAGCAAAGGACACCAAACAATCCATCCATACCAATAAAAAGCAAAAATCCCCAAGGATAACGTTATCCTCAGGGATCTCACTCTTTCTAAA
>CAMAGM010000030.1 GCA_945833995.1 uncultured Prevotella sp. | reverse complement strand
GACAACTAGTAATTTTAATCTATATTTATCATTTTCCTAATTGGGAATCGGTCTGTGAAGATAGATTCCCTTTGTTTTTTCATCTTATTTCAATCCCCTATTCTTAAGCAATGGCTCGATGCTTGGCTTCTTTCCACGGAAGTTTACATACATATCCATCGCATCGTCAATACCTCCAGGTGTAAGGATATATTTGCGGAATTTAGTTGCAACCTCCTTGTTGAAGATGTCACCCGTTTCCTTATATGCCTCGAAAGCGTCAGCCTCAAGCACCTCTGCCCACATGTAGCTATAGTAGCCTGCCGTGTAGCCACCACCCATGGTGTGGTTGAAATATGTGGTGCGGTAGCGTGGAGGAATCTGGCTCAGCAGTCCGCGTGACACAAGTGTACGGCGCTCGAAGTCCAGCAAGTCAACATCGTCTGGGACTGTCTGCACATGATAGTCCATGTCGAGCAGCGATGCGGCAACATACTCCACGGTGGCGAAACCTTGTCCGTACTTTCCGCTTCTGTCCAGCTTCTCTACCAGTTCCTCTGGCATTGTATCACCAGTCTTGTAGTGCTTGGCATAAACCTTCAGCACCTCGGGGGCGAAAGCCCAATGCTCGTTCACCTGCGATGGAAGCTCAACGAAATCGCGTGGCACACCAGAAACGCCCTGATAGTGTACGTCCTTGAAGAAATTGTGCAGCGCATGTCCAAACTCGTGGAACATAGTGCTCGTCTCGTCGGCACTCAGCAAGGCTGGCTGTCCTGCGGCTGGCTTTGTGAAATTGCAAACTATCGTCACCACGGGAGTCACCTTCTTTCCGTTCTCGTACGACTGGCTACGGTAGGTTCCGCACCATGCGCCACCACGCTTCGACGCACGTGGGAAAAAGTCGAGGAACAATACTCCAAGTAGGCTGCCGTCGGCATCGCGACACTCAAACGACTGCGCGTCAGGATGTGGCAGGGGCACGTTGTTCAGGGGCTTGAAGCTTATTCCGTATAGTCGGTTGGCACAATAGAACATTCCGTCGCGCACGTTGTTTAGCTCAAGATATGGGCGAAGCTCGTTCTCGTCGAAGCTATATTTCGCACGCTTGGCACGGTCGGCATAGTATCGCCAGTCCCAACCCTCAGCCTCGAAGTCTCTGCCGTCTTTTGCCATCTCTGCCTGTATGTCGGCAAGTTCTTCCTTTGCCTTTGCCAATGCGGGTTTCCACACTTGGTCGAGCAGTTCATAAACAGCTTCAGAGGTCTTTGCCATACGGGTGTCGAGAGCCATTGACGCATAGTCCTTGAATCCCATGAGATGTGCCTTCTCGGCACGCACCTTCAACAGGCGGCGGATGATGTCGCGGTTGTCGTTGGCATTTCCATGGCTGCCACGGCTGATGTAGCCTTTGAACATTCTCTCACGCAGCTCACGGCAATCGGAATACTGCAGGAATGGCATCACGCTTGGGTTGTGGAGTGTGAACACCCATTTGCCGTCCAGTCCGGCTTCCTTGGCGGTCTCAGCTCCATTGGCTATCAGAGTCTGAGGCAGTCCGGCAAGGTCAGCCTCGTTGTCTATCACGAGTTTGAAGTCGTTGGTCTCGGCGAGCATGTTCTGTCCGAAAGTCAGCTGCAGCATCGAGATCTCGGCGTTCAGCTCACGCAGTCTCTCCTGTTGCTCGGCATTAAGGTTCGCACCGCTGCGCACAAAGTCCTTGTAGGTCTCTTCCAACAGTTTCTTCTGCTCGCGGTCGAGATTCATCTTGTCCTGGTTGTCATATACATATTTCACACGCTTGAACAGTTCTGCGTTCATCGTAATGTCGTCAGAGTGTTTCGACAACAGTGGCGAGAGCTCGCGGCTTATTGCCTGCATCTCGGCATTGGTGTTGGCACTGTTGAGGCCATAGAATACGCTACTCACCTTGTTGAGCAGTTTCCCGCTGCGGTCGAGTGCCACGATGGTGTTCTCGAATGTAGCGGTTTTCTTGTTCTTCACAATTGCCTCAATCTCCTTTTTCTGCTCCTCCATACCTTTAATGAATGCAGGTTTGTAATGTTCGACCTTAATCTTGTCGAATGGAGGAATGCCGTAAGGCGATGAATACTTGCCAAAGAACGGGTTGTCACCCTTGGCGAGAGCACTGCCGCACACTATTGCCGCAGCGCAGGTTGTAATAATTGCTTTTCTCATGATTGTTGATTTTTAGGTGGGTTCTATAAATTCCCACCGTGGTTATTTTTATTTAGTGGGCAAACGTTTTCCATAAAATCTCTTTTCCTCCTTGTCTCTGTGCTTCAAAAAACACTTATACATTGGGAATTACCAATTCCGAAAGTTGAGTTACAATGTGGCATCGAGATACTCGGTGGGGTCTGCTATGCCAGCGTCGCGTAGGGCTTCCTTGCGCTCGACACAGGTGCCGCAAGTGCCGCAATGGACGGAGGTGCCCTTGTAGCACGACCATGTCTCGGAATAGTCGATGCCGAGGGACTTGCCGCGGCGGGCAATGTCGGTTTTGGTGATGTTGGTGTAGGGAGCCTCAATGGCTACGTTGACGTAGGTGCCTGCCTTGGCAGCGGTGTCGATGGCGGAGATGAACTCAGGGCGGCAGTCGGGATAGATAGCGTGGTCGCCGCCGTGGTTGGCTATGAGAACGCGGCTGAGTCCGTTGCTCTCGGCAATGCCTACGGCAACGGCGAGCATGATGCCATTGCGGAATGGCACCACGGTGGATTTCATGTTCTCGTTGGCATAGTGTCCGTCGGGTATGGCATCGGCTCCCTCAAGCAGTGAACTCTTGAAATACTGCTGCATGAAAGCGAGGGGGATGACAATGTGGCGTATGCCGAGACGTTGGCAGTGGAGCTGCGCGAAGGGAATTTCACGGGCGTTGTGGTTGCTGCCGTAGTCGAAGGTGACCGCAAAGGCAATTGTGTCCTTTCGGTCGTAAAGCAGGGTGATGCTGTCCATCCCCCCGCTTACGATAATCAAACTGTCTTTCTCCATTGCTTATTTGGCTGCTATCATCTCAATCTCGACGAGAGCTCCCTTTGGAAGGTCGCGAACGGCGAAAGCCGAGCGTCCTGGGTATGGTGCGCTGAAGAATTCGGCATACACCTCGTTCATAGCACCGAAGTCGGCGATGTCGGCAAGTAGCACAGTTGTCTTAACCACGTTGGAGAGGTCGGCACCTGCCTCCTTCAGAATTGCCTGTGCGTTGAGCAGCGACTGACGTGTCTGCTCCTTGATTCCGCCTTCAGGGAAAGCGCCAGTGGTAGGGTCGATAGGTAGTTGACCTGAGAGGTAGATAAAACCGTTTGCCTCGATTGCCTGGCTGTAAGGTCCGATAGCGCCAGGTGCGTTCTGTGTACTGATTGCTTTTTTCATAATTATGATTTTTAAAGGTTTAATAAATGTGTCAATAAGACTTTTATTCCGATGAAAATGAGTACCAAGCCTCCGAAAAGCTCAGGGTTGAGCTTGCGGCGGATGGCAATGCCGAAACGTATGCCGAGCTTGTTGCCAAAGATGGAGAAGAGGAACGAGCCGAGGGCAATGACGATTAACGGCATGGTGAGCTGCGACACCGTTCGATAGCCTGTGCAGGCGAAGGAGATGCCTATTGCGAGGGCATCGATGCTGGTGGCAACGGCAAGCATGAGCTGGGTGGTGAGGGCAGAGGGAATGGAATGGTGCTCCTCATCCTTCTCCTCTCCTATTGACTCACATATCATCCTTCCGCCGAGGAAAGTGAGGAGATCAAAGGCTATCCAATGGTCAACGGCTTCGAGATACTCGCTGAAAAGACTTGTCCCGAGCCAGCCTATGAATGGCATTAGGCCTTGGAAGACGCCGAAGAGGATGCTCATGCGTAGCATAAGACGTGGCATCCAACGTCCGCAGGATATGCCGCAAACTATGCTGACCGTGAAACAGTCCATCGCAAGGGCGACTGAAAGAAGGATTATGTCTGGTATCGATAGCATATTAAATTTTGAGTTTTTTTATTGAAGGTTGAAGGTTGGATTGCTGCGCATTAAACTTTCAACATTCAATTTTCAACATTCTTAGTTTATCGCTCCGAGACCGAAGAGGGCGAAGTCGCCTTTGAGGGGATCGTCGGGGAATACTTGGAGCATGGTGTCGGTGAGCCGGCGGGCTGTCTGCATTGTGGCTGTGGTGCCCTTGAGCAAACCGAAGTTGACTGACTGGCGGACAACGTGGACATCCATCGGCATGATTAGCGTGCGGCGGTCGATGAATCCGCTCCAGTGTCCGAGATCGACAGGCGACGAGCTGCGCGACATCCATCGGAGGAACATACAGAGACGCTTGCACGACGACTTGGCATTGAGCGGCACTATGCCGTCGGAGCCATTGTCGGCGAAGAAACGCGTGAGGGCGATGATGGCAGAGAGGGCATCAGAGGAGTTCTGTCTTATGAAGTCGCCCATGGTGCCGTATTGCCTCAGCATTGCCTGATAAGCCGAGAGGAAGCGATTGAACATGTCGTTGTTGTAGAGACGATAGAAGCACTGTTTGTCGCGTGGCACAATGTCGTTGAAGGCTCCCTCGGCAATCCACCGTGCCATCTCCCCACCCGACTCGTCGAGCAACCTCTGTATCTTGGGCATGAACTGCTTGCGGCTGCCGTATGCCACTGACTGCGCCACGAAAGCCATTGCCTCCTGATTTGCCCTGCCCTCAACTTGGTGCATGAACCAGCTTGGGTCGCCATTGATAAACTCACGCGTCTCGTAGCGGTCGGCATAGAGGCGGAGGCTGTCTATTGTGGATTGTGGAAGTGTGATGTTCATCTGTTCTTATGCTTTACAAACCAAGTGTGGGTGAGAAGTATATATAGCACCATGGCTATTGTGACGAGTGAGATTGAGAAGACGAGCGCCAAGTGTGGGTTGGCATTGAAGAATGAGTAGCCTAAGCCCACGCCAAGGGCAATGCCCGACTCCCAACCGAGAATGTATGTGCTCTGCGATGTGCCCCTTTGGCAGTGGCGGCTGAGCTTGATGAAGAACAGCAGAAACCTTGCACCCACTATGCCCGTGCCAAGTCCTATCATTGTGGGTGCGGCATAGTTTACGATGACAGCGTGGCGCGTAATCATAAGCAGCAGGGCAGTGAAAATGAGTATCAGACCTGTCACAACCTCGCTCTTCAGCTCGGCATTGATGAACACGAAACGCTGCGACAGCAACGCGAGGAAGAAGCCAAGCATTATCATTCCGTAGAAAGTGAACGAAAGCTCAACCGACATTATCAGCCCTATTGCCACGGTGACGATGAACAGGTTGACGAACAGCAAAGTTCCCTGCTTGAGGAAAAAGCGGTCGAGACTGAAGACGCTGACATTCTCCTCGGGGGCACGGAAGGGGAAATCGACCATGCGAATGAGAACGACCGCTATGATGCACAAGGCAACACACATGACGAGGACTGCCCCGAAGCCCCATAGCTGATTGACAACGATGCCCACCAAGGGACCGAGCGAGAGGGCAAAGCGGGCAAACCACGACGAACTGTGGTTAGCCTCAGTGCGCTGGAACGACTCGCTCGTATCGACAATTAGCGTGCTCGACAACACCATCTTAGCGAGACCGAAGGTGGCACCGAGAAGGAAACGCTGGGCAATGATAGCCCAAACGTCAACCATGGTGATGTTGTTGTCGTGCAGATAGTAGATGGCGGCAATGAGCACAGCCATGAGCAAAATTGCACGGATGCAGACAGCATTGCGTCGGAAACGCTGTACGAGATAGGAGCAGAACGAGCCAAAGGCGAACAGGCCGAAGGCAAAGGCTGCCATAGACAAGCCAGTATAGAATGGCGAGAAATGCTCGTAGCGCATCAGCCACTGGGGCATGACGGGAATGAGGGTATAAACACCCATCGTGACAAATAGGTTTGCCAACGACAAGAGCCAAAAGCCCTTATGCCAAAGGGTTATGTGAACTGGGGTGTTTTGCGTGTTCATTTTTGAGTTTTGAGTTGTGAATTTTGAGTTTTGAATTGTTGCTTTTCAAGCAATTCGCAATTATTCAATTCTGAATTGATTAATCGCAGCGAAGCGAGAATAATTCATAACTCAAAATTCCTAAATCCTAATTCAATACGATTCTTTCTCGTTAGGGAAGTCGCAGTTCTTCACGTCCTCCACATAACGGCCAATGGCGGCGGTCATGATGTTGTTGAGGTCGGCATATCGACGGAGGAAACGTGGTGTGAAGCCTTGGGTCTTGCCAAGCATGTCATCCACTACGAGGATCTGACCGTCGGTGCCGTTGCCTGCTCCAATGCCAATGGTAGGCACGGCGATGGAGGCAGAGACCTCTGCAGCCAGCTTGGCAGGAACTTTCTCCAGCACGATGGCGAAGCAGCCAATGTCAGCCAAAGCCTTGGCATCGCTCATGAGCTTTGCTGCCTCTGCCTCGTTCTTGGCGCGTACTGAATAGGTGCCGAACTTGTTGATGCTCTGTGGCGTGAGTCCAAGGTGTCCCATAACGGGTATTCCGGCATCGAGAATGCGCTTAACGGTGTCGATTATCTCTATGCCGCCCTCAAGCTTCAGTGCGTCGCAACCGCTCTCCTTCATTATGCGTATGGCATTGCGCACACCGTCGATGCAGTCTGCCTGATAGCTGCCGAAAGGCATGTCACAGACAACGAGGGCACGCTTTGTGGCGCGGACAACTGAGCGGGCGTGATAGATCATCTGGTCAACGGTGATGGGGAGGGTGGTGGAATTGCCAGCCATGACATTTGATGCCGAGTCGCCGACAAGAATGCCATCAATGCCAGCCTGATCGACAATGCCAGCCGTTGTATAGTCGTAAGAGGTGAGCATTGAGATTTTCTCACCCTTCTGCTTCATCTCAACAAAGCGATGTGTAGTTACCTTGCGTGTGTCGCTAACTAAATACATACCTATTTAATTAAGAATTAAGAATTAAAAATTACGGTTCTTGGATTAACCTCAGGCAGTAGTCGTACCCGAAGTTGGAATAGTCGGGAATGACGGTGTCGGAATATGGGGCTATGCTCTCAGGAGAGTTTGTGGTGGAGAGACCAACGACCTTCATATTGGCTGCCCTACCCGATTTCAATCCATTGAAGCTGTCCTCGAACACTATGCACTCATCTGCCTTGGCATCAAAGCGTTGCGCCGCCTTCTGATAGCAGTCGGGATCGGGTTTGCTCCTCTCGAAGTCCTCAGAGGTGAGAATGGCATCGAAGAGAGCCTTGAAACCCTCACATTTATTATATACGGCATACATCTTGTCGAGATTGGAACTGGTGACCACGGCAGTCTTTATGCCATTGTCGCGCAACTGCCTTACGAAAGCCTCGAAACCATTGACAAACACGAAGTCCATGTCCTTCTCATATTCGTTGAGCCTCTCGATGATGAGCGACTGCTTCTCTGCCAACACACCACCAAAATGGCGGTCAAGAATCTGGACAAGGGTCTGCCCCTTTATCTCATGCTCCAAACCGGGGTGGTCGGGACGGAACTCACGGCATTGCGCTCCCCAAAACTTGGTGTATTGGGGCTCGGTGTCGAACACCACTCCGTCGAGGTCGAACAACGCTGCCTTAAAAGTTTTAATATTCATCTTTTTTGTTTTTGGGTGCAAAAGTAACACTTTTTTGCCAACTGACAAAACCAAGAGGCGAAAATTATCACTTTATGAGCATCTTTATGACGTTGACGCAATGGAGCGACAACATTAGCAATACTATAAGAGGTGCAGAGCGGCTGATGCCAGCGAAGAACGAGCCGAAGACCTCAGGTGCCGAGCGGAACGAGCCTTTGATGATGCCAAAGACTATGGAAGTGGAAGTGAGCCAAAGGCTGATGGCGGGAATGATTGCCTCGCTGAACGGCGACGGGAACACCTCGCCAGTGGCACTGAGGAGAAGGGCTTCGGGAAGCATGGTGAGCAAGACCATGGTGACGAGGAAAACGACAGTCATCAGGGCTGCCACCCTCAATCCCATGCGCTCTCGATACTGGAACGACGCGCCCTCGACCTTCTTCCGTGAAAAGACAGCTCGCCAAAGACCGCTCTCCCTGAGACAACCCCACGAGATGGCAAGTAGCAAAAGGGCGACGAGCCACTCGGACATCATTGCCGCCATGAGGTTGCGGAACATCCACCTCACTCCCTCGCCCGACAATGGGTTGTTGAAAGCCCCAAACGGACTTATGGCACTGGCTATCCACGCAGCCGTAATAGCCACAAGTTCCACGGCGACAACCACGAGACAGAGGTAGGAAATGCGCTTAGTGTTCATCAGGGCGAAGGTTTTCCAAGTCGAGGATGTGGAGCTCAAGAGCCTTTACGGCAAGACGGGTGGCATTGACGCTCATGTTCCCATTGCCGTCGGGGAAGAGTTTTTGGACAAGTTCGTTCTGTCGCTTTTCAAGACTTTTCACACCAAATGGCATTCCGCGCAGGGCTGCTATCTGGTCCTTGGTGTAGCCAAGGGCGAGATGGCGCAGGAAGCGCTCGTCGTACTCGTCAATCTCATAGTCGAGCAGTGCCTCCTGACGAGCCGACTGCTTGCTCACCGTGCGTTTGAAAATCTCCACAATCCGCTTCATTATCGGTTCGTTGAAAACGAGGACTTTCCCCGACATAACACTTGCTACGTCGGCACGCGTCAAAAGTTCGCCGCTTTTCAGTATGATTCCGTCGGCTCCTGCGTCAAGCACATCAACCCATAGCTTCTCGTTAAGTATCTCTCCCGTGAAGATGAGCACCTTGACACTTGGGTAAGCCTCCTTGGTGTGTCGGCAAATTTCAACGCCAACGGTGGTTGAGCCACCAAGTCCGAGGTCGAGCAGTACGAGGTCAGGCAGCTGCTGTTTGATTAGTCGCCAGTAGGCGGTATCGCTGTCGGCCGTGCCTATTATCTCTGCCTCTGGTATGTCGTTGCGGATAATTCCCTCGGTACCTTTCAGCTCCAGCGGCACGTCCTCTACTATCAATATCTTGAAATTGTCCATAAAGATTATATTTTTGTGCGGGCAAAGGTACGAATAAATCTTTGAACTGCCAAACAGAAAGAAGCATTTCACTTGTAACTAAGCACAAAAGTTTCTTAAATTATCTTGTAGCGGCACATTAATTAATATTTTTTAGACAGAATAATGCCGTTTTTTCCTATTTCTTGGTTAATTTTGCAGCCAAATTCAGACATTAGAAGATAATAAACAAAATATACACACAAATTATGGCAGAAGCTATTGACATTCGCGAACTAAACATTCGCATTGAACAACAAAGCGCATTTGTAACGAACCTGACCAAGGGAATGGACCAGGTAATAGTAGGTCAGAAGCACCTCGTGGATTCTTTGCTCATAGGTCTTCTTAGTGACGGACACATACTTCTAGAAGGTGTCCCCGGACTGGCAAAGACACTCGCCATCAAGACTTTGGCACAACTTATAGACGCTGACTACAGCCGTATTCAGTTCACCCCTGACCTTCTCCCTGCCGACGTGGTGGGCACGATGATTTACTCGCAGAAGGATGAGAAATTCAATGTGAAGAAAGGTCCTATTTTCGCAAACTTTGTTTTGGCAGACGAGATAAACCGTGCCCCAGCCAAAGTGCAGAGCGCACTGCTTGAGGGCATGCAGGAGAAGCAGGTGACCATCGGCAGCCAGACTTTCACGCTGCCAAGCCCATTCCTCGTTATGGCAACGCAAAACCCTATTGAGCAGGAAGGAACCTACCAGCTGCCTGAGGCACAGGTTGACCGTTTTATGCTCAAGGTGATAATTGACTATCCTACGCTTGAGGAGGAGAAACGCATCATCCGCGAGAACATTGCGGGCAAGATGCCAGAGGTGCGCCCAGTGACCTCAGCCGACGAGATAATTAAGGCACGCGAGGTGGTGCGCGAGGTTTATATCGACGAGAAGATAGAGCAGTATATTGCCGACATCGTATTCGCAACACGCTATCCCGACCGTTACGGACTGAAGGACATGAAGTCGATGATCTCATTCGGCGGAAGTCCACGTGCGAGCATCAGCCTTGCAAAGGCATCGAGAGCATACGCCTTCATCAAGCGCAGGGGATATGTGGTGCCTGAGGATGTCCGCGCCGTGGCACACGACGTGCTGCGCCACCGCGTAGGTCTGACCTACGAGGCAGAGGCAAGCAACGTGACGAGCGAGGAGATCGTAAGCAAGATTATTAACAAGGTGGAGGTGCCTTAAATGGAGACTCAAGAGATACTGAAAAAAGTAAGGAAGGTAGAGATAAAGACCCGCCGACTGAGCGCGAACATCTTTGCCGGACAGTACCACTCGGCTTTCAAGGGGCGTGGTATGGCGTTCAGCGAGGTGCGTGAGTATCAGTTTGGCGATGATGTGCGTGACATAGACTGGAACGTCACGGCACGTTTCCACCGCCCTTACGTGAAGGTGTTTGAGGAGGAGCGTGAGCTTACGGTCATGCTGCTCATCGACGTCAGCGGCTCGCTCGACTTCGGCACCGAGGTGCAGACGAAGCGCGACATGGTGACGGAGATAGCCGCCACACTTGCTTTCAGTGCCATTCAGAACAACGACAAGATTGGAGTAATCTTCTTTTCCGACAAGATTGAGAAATACATCCCACCAAAGAAGGGAAGGAAGCACATTCTCTATATAATAAGAGAGATGCTCGACTTCAAGCCCGAAAGCCGGAAGACCGACGTGAAGCAGGCTATAGAGTTCCTAACGAGCGTGAGCAAGCGCCGTTGCACTGCATTCGTGCTCAGCGACTTCTATGTAAGACAGGACTTTGAGCAGTCGCTCATCATAGGCAACCGGAAGCACGACATAGTGGCAATACAGGTGTATGACCGCCGTGCCAAGGAGTTGCCCGACGTAGGACTGATGAAAGTGGTTGACTCGGAGACAGGCTTTGAGCAGTATATCGACACCAGCAGCAAGAAACTGCGTACGGCATACTCACGCTATTGGGCAAACCGACAGAACCATCTGCAGGAAACGTTCAACCGCAGCAATGTTGACAACATATCCATAGCCACCAACGAGGACTATGTGAAGTCGCTACTGCTGCTGTTCAAGAAAAGAAGCTGAGGAAGGTTGAAGATTGAAAGTTGAAGATTGAAGGTTGAAGATTGGATTTTGAATTTTGAAATAGTGAAAAGAATTTTTATCATAATAGCATTGTCTGTCAGTACATTGGCTGCATTGGCTCAAGTGAGCATCGAGGCGAGAATCGACTCGCTGGAGATTGTCATTGGGCAGCAGACCAACGTAACGGTCAAGGCTACCGCCAAGGAAGGGGCGCAGGTGCAGTTCACCAACTACAAGCCACAACAGATGATAACGCCTGGTGTGGAAGTGGTTGAGATGGGTCCTGTGACCACAAAGGGCTTGGACAACGGAATGTGCGACTACGAGCGCACCTACACCCTGACATCGTTTGACGGAAAGCTCTACTACCTGCCACCATTCACCGTGAAGGTTGACGGGAAGACATACAAGAGCAAGAGTCTTGCGCTGAAGGTGCTGGAGATAGCCGTCGATACTACCAACGTGGATAAGTTCTATGGTCCGAAGGACGTTCAGGACAATCCGTTCAGTTGGGAAGACTGGAGCACGATATTCTGGCTGAGCCTGCTGATGCTCATAATGGCGGCACTGACATATTATCTTTATTTGCGCCTGCGCGACAACAAGCCCATCGTGGCACACATACGCATAGTGAAGCGGCTGCTGCCTCACCAAAAGGCGATGAAGGAGATAGAGGTGATAAAGGCAGAGAAGATGGTGACATCGGAGAATCAGAAGGAATACTACACCAAGCTGACCGAGACGCTGCGTAAGTATATCGAGGAGCGCTACGGATTCAGGGCAATGGAGATGACGAGTAGCGAGATTATCGACCGTCTGACCGAGACCCAGGACCAGCAGGCTCTCGACGAGCTGCGCATGCTGTTCCAAACTGCCGACTTGGTGAAGTTTGCCAAGTACTCGACACTCATCAACGAGAACGACATGAACCTCGTCAACGCCATAGAGTTCATCAACAAGACCAAGGTTGAGAACATGCAGGAGGAGGTAGTGGAGAAGCCACAGCTCACCGAGGAGCAAGTGCGCTCGGCAAAGACACGCCGACTGCTGAAGGCAGTGATATGGACACTATCGGCAATAGCTGCCGCACTGTTCGCCTATATCGTTTATGAGTTGACGTTGCTAATCTGAAAAGAATAGAAAAGAGATGGAATTTGCAAATAAGGAATATTTGTTTCTTCTGCTGCTCACCATACCTTATATAATATGGTATGTGATGTATCGCAAAAAGAGCGAGCCGACGATGCGCATGAGCGACACCTTCGCCTTCCGCTATGCACCAAAGAGCTGGAAGGTGAGGCTGATGCCGCTGCAGATGATATTGCGACTCATTGCCTTCTCAATGCTTGTCGTTGCACTGGCACGACCGCAGACAAGCAACTCGTGGAAGAACCGACAGTCGGAAGGTATCGACATAATGCTCGCAATGGACGTATCGACAAGTATGCTCGCCGAAGACCTCAAGCCAAACCGAATAGAGGCTGCGAAGATGGTGGCTTCGGAGTTTATCTCAGGAAGACCTGACGACAATATCGGTCTGACGATTTTCGCAGGAGAGTCGTTCACACAGTGCCCTATGACCACCGACCATGCCTCGCTCCTAAACCTGTTGCAGAACGTGAGGGCTGACATAGCCGCCCGCGGTCTCATAAGCGACGGAACAGCCATCGGTATGGGACTTGCCAACGCCGTAGGACGACTGAAGGCTTCGAAGGCAAAGAGCAAGGTGGTGATACTGCTCACCGACGGAAGCAACAACATGGGCGACATCTCGCCAATGACCGCGGCGGAGATAGCGCAGAGCCTCGGCATAAGGGTCTATACCATCGGCGTGGGTACCAACAAGGTGGCTCCCTACCCTATGCCTGTGGCAGGAGGCGTGCAGTATGTGAACATGCCTGTGGAGATAGACACCAAGACCCTTAGCGAGATAGCACAGACGACACACGGCGACTTCTACCGTGCCACAAACAACCAGGAGCTGAAGAAGATCTACAAGGAGATTGACCAGCTGGAGAAGTCGAAGATGAACGTCAAGAAATTCAAGAAGAAATATGATGCCTTCCAGCCCTTCGTGGTTGTGGCAGCCATCGCACTGCTGCTTGAGATACTGCTTCGCATAACGATATTCCGCAGAATACCATAGGAATAAGTAGAGAAAAAGAAAAAGGAAACTATGTTCAGATTTGAAGAACCCACATATTTATATCTCTTGGCGGTGATTCCCGTCCTCGCGCTTGTGAGGTGGCTGCTCGAAAGGAAGCAGCACAAGAGACTGAAGCGGTTTGGCGACCCCGAACTGCTACGCCAGCTAATGCCCGATGTATCGCGTTGGCGTCCGGCTACGAAGTTCTGGATTCTCGAAGCCGCCTTGGCTCTCGTAATAGTGATGATTGCCCGTCCGCAGATGGGAACACGCATCAGCCACGACAAGCGCACGGGTATCGAGACCATCATAGCAATGGACATAAGCAACTCCATGCTTGCTGAGGACGTTGCGCCAAGCCGACTCGATAGGACTAAGATGATGGTTGAGAACCTTGTCGATAACTTCACCGACGACAAGATAGGTCTCATTGTCTTCGCCGGCGACGCTTTCGTGCAGTTGCCAATCACGAGCGACTATGTGTCGGCAAAGATGTTCCTTAGCGACATCTATCCCTCGCTCATGGCAACACAGGGAACCGACATAGCCACAGCCATAAACATGGCTACCAACAGTTTCACACAACAGCAGGGAGTGGGAAAGGCAATAATCGTTGTTACTGACGGTGAGGACCACGAGGGCGGAGCCATTGAGGCAGCCAAGGATGCCAAGAAGAAAGGCATGAGGGTGTATGTCCTCGGCGTTGGCTCGCCAAATGGCGCTCCTATCCCATTGGGTAACGGCAACTACATGAAGGACAAGACGGGCAACACCGTTATGACAAAGCTCAACGAGGAGATGTGCCGTCAGATAGCAGAGGCTGGAGGTGGTGCCTATATCCATGTTGACAACAACAGCAACGCCCAGCAGCAGCTTGACAACGAGCTGTCGAAACTGACGAAGAAAGAGATGCAGAGCACCATATACAGCGAATATGACGAGCAGTTCCAGGCTTTTGGAATTATTGCCATCATACTGCTCATTATAGAGATTTGCATCTTCGACCGCAAGAATCCGTTGGCAAAACGCATCAACATCTTCGGTCGCCGCCAGCGTGCCGCAACCATGCTCCTGTTGCTGCTGACAGCCACTGCCGCCGTGGCACAGACCGACCGCCAATATATACGCAACGGCAACAAGCTCTTCCGTGGCGGACAGTTTGACCAGGCAGAGGTGGCATACCGAAAGGCAATAGAGAAGAATCCGCGCAACCCACAAGCCCACTACAACCTTGGCAACTCGCTGATGGCACAGAAGAAAGACTCTGCCGCAATACAGAGCCTGCAGAAGTCCACCGAACTGGAGACGAGCAAGATAAGAAAGGCTATGGCTTTCCACAACATGGGAGTGGTTTGCCAGCAGCACAAGATGTATGGCGAGGCAATAGAGGCATACAAGAGCGCACTACGTCTGAACCCGAAGGACGACGCTACCCGCTACAATCTGGAACTCTGCAAGCGTCAGCAAAAGAACCAGCAGAACCAAAAGAACCAAAACCAGCAGGACAAGGACCAGAAGGACAAGGACGGAAAGGACAAGAAGGACGAGAAACAAAAGAACGACAAGCAAGACCAGAACAAGAAAAAGGAGAACAAGATGAGCAAGGAGAATGCCGAGCAGATGCTCAATGCCGCCATGCAGCAGGAGAAGAGCACACAGCAACGCATAAAGAAAGCCATGCAGCGCCCTCGCTCAGCCAAGTTGGATAAAGAATGGTAATCGTAATGCAGAACATGAAAAGACTTTTACTGACATACATCGCACTACTCGCCTTGACGGCGGCTTTCGCACAACAGCTTGTAGGAAACGCTCCGTCACAGGTGGCTGTGGGCGAGCAGTTTAGATTGACATATACCATCAACACACAGAACGTCAGCGGATTCCGTGCAGGAAACATTCCCGACGAGCTGGAGGTGCTGATGGGACCAAGCCAGTCGTCGCAGTCGAGCTTCCAAATGGTGAATGGCCACACAAGCTCCTCATCGTCTGTCACATACACATACATCGTATGCGCCAACAAGAACGGCACATATACCATACCTCCCGCACAGATAACGGTGGATGGAAAGACCATACGCTCCAACACGCTACACATAAAGGTGAGCGGAACGGCGCAGGGCAACCGTAGCGGGGGCAGTCATGGCGGTGGCAACTCCAACAACGACTACGAGATTCGCGATGCAGGGTCACGCATCAGCGGCAGCGACCTCTTCATCAAGGTGAGTGCCAACAAGAAGCGAATACACGAGCAGGAACCTGTGCTTCTGACCTATAAGGTATATACCGTAGTGGGACTTACGCAGTTGCGTGGCGAGATGCCCGACATGAAGGGTTTCCATTCGCAGGAGATTCCACTGCCAAGGGAGAAGCAGTTCCATGTGGAGACATTCAACGGCAGACCCTACAAGGCCGTCACTTGGCAACAGTGGGTCGTATTCCCACAGATGACCGGAAAGCTCGACATTCCGAGCATCACGTTCGAGGGAATGGTGGTGCAGCAGAACAGGGATGTCGATCCGTTCGAGGCTTTCTTCAATGGTGGCTCTGGCTATGTTGAGGTGAAGAAGAAGATTGTCGCACCTGGGCTGACCCTTCAGGTTGACCCACTGCCCACCCGTCCTGCCAATTTCTCAGGTGGCGTGGGACGGTTCAGCGTTACGGCACAGATAAACAAGACCGAGGTGAAGGCAAACGACCCTATCTCTCTCCGTGTGATAGTGAGCGGAACGGGCAACTTGAAGCTAATCAAAGAACCAGTAGTAAAATTCCCGAAGGACTTCGACAAATATGACGCAAAGATAACCGACAAGACGAAGATAACAGCCAACGGCGTTGAGGGAAGCATGGTTTATGACTTCATGGCAGTGCCACGCCATCAAGGCACGTTTGAGATTCCTCCTGTCGAGTTCACCTATTATGACACTCAGGCAAACGCCTATAAGACAGTGAAGAGCGAGGGCTTCAAGCTGGAGGTTGCCAAAGGCAGCGGCGGCGGTAGCGTGAGCAACTATTCCGAGGAGGTGGAGCAGCTGAACAAGGACATACGCTTCATCAAGACCGGCGATGTGGAGCTGCGCAACCTCGACGATTTCTTCTTTGGCTCAACGTCCTATTGGGTAATTCTCGCGGTCATGCTCCTCGTCTTTGTCTCACTGTTCGTGGTGTTCCGCCAGAGGGCAATAGACAATGCCAACCTTGGCAAAATGCGTGGCAAGAAAGCCAACAAGGTGGCTACACGCCGACTGCGCGCGGCAAGCAAGCTGATGATAGAGAACCGCACCGGTGCTTTCTACGACGAGGTGCTCCGTGCGCTATGGGGATATGTGGGCGACAAGCTCAACATGCCTGTCGAGAGCCTCTCACGCGAGAACATACAGCAGAGGCTCGCTGAACGTGAGGTGTCCGAGGAGACAATAAACAAGTTCATAACTGCCATCGACGAGTGCGAGTTCGAGCGCTATGCGCCAGGTGACGCAAAGGGCAACATGAGCAAGACTTTCGATGCTGCAATGACAGCCATCATGGATATTGAGGAGAAAATGAGGAAAAAGAGCAAATCGTCGGCTACAAAGGCAGTGGTGATAATTGCCTTCATGACCTTCGCGTTCAGTAATGCCGCCTCGGCAATGGCTACGAAGGCAAATGCCGACCAAGCATACAGGAAAGAACAGTACCAGCAGGCTATAGCCGACTATGAGGAACTGCTGAAGCATGGTGCCAACGCCGAGATATACTACAACCTCGGCAATGCCTACTATCGCACCAACAACCTCACACGCGCCATAATAAACTATGAGCGTGCGGCGTTGTTGTCACCGGGCGACGCCGACGTGCGCTTCAACCTTCAACTCGCCCGCTCAAAGACCATCGACAAGATTACACCAGAGTCGGAGATGTTCTTCTTCAACTGGTATCGTCAGGTAGTGAACCTCACGAGTGTCGATGGTTGGGCGACAACAGCCCTCATCGCGCTTGCCATAGCCATAGTGTGCGCCCTATCCTATCTGTTCGCCGAGCGTCTGCTCTTGAGGAAGATAGGTTTCTTCGGTGCCATTGCAATGGTTGTCGTCTTCGTACTGTCAAACATCATGGCACAGCAGCAGAAGGAGAAACTCATCAACCGCACTGGGGCAATCATCACTTCCCCCACTGTGCAGATAAAGAGCACCCCGTCGAAAAACGGCACCGACCTTTTCAACCTTCACGAGGGAACGCGTGTTGACATTATCGACGGTTCGATGAAGGACTGGAAGGAAATAAAGATTGCCGACGGAAAGAGCGGATGGATAGAAACATCAAAAATGGAGACTATATGATTGACTCGCTGATAGGATTGGACAAGGAACTGCTGCTGACGCTCAACGGAAGCAGCTCGCTCTATGCCGATGCCCTGATGACCACACTCACTAAGGCACAGACATGGATTCCACTCTATGTTGCCCTGTTCTATCTTGTGGTAAAAAACAACGAGAGCGTGAGGAAGATTGTCTCCATATTGTGCTGTGCGGGTCTTTGCGTGCTGTTGGCGGGAACGGTTGACGACACCATCGTCAAGCCGCTTGTGGCACGTTGGCGACCAACCCACGACCCAGAGATAGGCATGCTTGTGGATGTGGTAAACGGCTACCGTGGAGGCAACTATGGCTTCTTCTCTGCCCATGCGGCTAACACGTTCTCAATCGCCACCTTCTTCACCATACTCGTGCGCAACCGCTACCTCTCATTCTCACTCATCGTATGGTCGCTCGTCAACTGCTGGACACGCCTTTATCTCGGTGTCCACTATCCTGGCGACATTGCCGTGGGACTGCTGTGGGGAGGCACCGTAGCCATTGTGGCATATCTTTTCTACTACTTTGTGCTATGCCGAAATGTCGATTGGGGAGTTTTCATCTCCAGCCAATACACATCCACGGGATATGTGGTGTCAGACATTGACGTCGTCATCAGCGTCCTTGCCTACACCTTCTTCTATGCGCAGGTTATGGCATGCATAATATGAGAATAATATGAACGATACAAGACATATACATATAAGCGACTACAACTATCCACTTCCCGACGGGCGGATAGCCAGGTTCCCGCTTACGCAACGCGACCATTCAAAACTGTTGGTCTATCGCCATGGCGACATCAGCGAGGACACGTTCTTCAATCTTCCCTCCTATCTTCCCGAGGGGGCGCTGATGATATTCAACAACACCAAGGTCATCCAGGCCAGACTCCATTTCCGAAAGGAGACAGGAGCCTTGATAGAGGTTTTCCTGCTTGAGCCTGCATCGCCTGCCGACTACGAGCAGATGTTCCAAACCCGGGATGCCTGCCAATGGCACTGCCTCGTGGGAAACCTGAAGAAATGGAAGAGCGGCAGGCTGCAACGGACTTTTGACGTGGCAGGTAACACGGTAACGCTCTATGCCGAGTATATAGAGGAGGAACGCACCTGCCACCGAATACGTCTGTCGTGGGACAATACCGATGTCTCCTTTGCCGAAATACTCGATGCTGCGGGTGAGCTGCCTATCCCACCCTATCTCAATCGCGACACCCAGGAAAGCGACAAGACAACATATCAGACAGTTTATTCAAAGATTAAGGGCAGCGTGGCGGCACCAACGGCAGGACTTCATTTCACGGAGGCTGTCCTTGCCGACATCGACCGCCATGGCATAGAGCGCGATGAGCTTACGCTTCATGTCGGTGCGGGAACGTTCAAGCCCGTTAAGAGCGAGGAGATTGAGGGTCATGAGATGCACACCGAATACATTTCGGTGCATCGTGACACCATACAACGCCTCATTGCACACAATGCGGAGGCAATAGCCGTTGGCACCACAAGCGTTAGGACTCTTGAGAGCCTCTATTTCATGGGACTTAAGGCAATGGCAAATCCTGACATAAGCGAGGATGAGCTGCATGTAAACCAATGGGAGCCATACGACACAAATACCTCAGTCTCACCACTTGAGGCGTTAAGGGCTCTCGACCAATATCTTGCACGACACAACCGTTCGACACTCCATTCCAGCACCCAAATCATCATTGCGCCTGGATATGACTATAAGATAGTGAAAATGCTCGTCACCAATTTCCATCAGCCACAAAGCACCTTGCTGCTGCTCGTCAGCGCATTCGTCAAAGGCGACTGGCGTAGAATCTACGACTATGCCCTTGCCCACGATTTCCGCTTCCTGAGCTACGGTGACAGCAATCTAATAATTCCATAAAAGATATGAAGATAGGAGATAAAGTAAGATTTTTAAGCGAGGTTGGAGGCGGTCGTGTTGCCGGTTTCCAAGGTAAGAATATCGTACTCGTTGAGGACGAGGATGGCTTTCAGGTGCCAACGCCAATAAATGAGGTAGTGGTGGTGGACAACGACGACTACAGCACATCACGCCTCGTTGCCGACAAGCAGAAAGCCGCCAAAGCCGCCATTGACAACGACGAGGACTACGACCCAGCCGACCGACCAATCACCTTCAAGGCTCCCGTTGAGGAACGCAAGGGTGGCGACAAGCTCTCGGCATATATAGCCTACGTCCCGATGTCGCCAAAGGAGATGACCTCAACACGTTTTGAGACTTACATCATCAACGACAGCAACTACTACATGCACTTCACCTACATGACCGCCGAGGGCAACAACTGGCAGCTGCGTGCCTCTGGCGAGATAGATCCCAACACGAAACTCTATCTTGAGGAGTTCGGGCGTGAGGACTTGAATGAGTTCAACCGCATAGCCGTACAGATTCTTGCCTACAAGCGGGATAAGAGTTTCCTTCTGAAACCCACCGTTGACGTTCAGCTTCGCCTCGACCCCGTGAAGTTCTATAAGCTACACACTTTCCAGGAAAACGATTTCTTCGAGCAGCCAGCCTACGTGCTCACGCTGATAGAGAACGATGCCGAGGCACGCCCACTTGTGGTTGATGCCAAGAGGCTGAAACAGGAAATGATGGGAAAGATAAACGAGGACCGTCCGAAATCGCATGCCCCACAAGTGAGGAAAGACGACCCAAACGCACCTATCGTGGTTGACCTCCACGCATCGGAACTGCTCGAGACCACTGCCGGAATGTCACACTCCGACATACTCAACTATCAGCTCGAGCACTTCCGTAAGACACTGAAGGAGCACGAGAAAGAGAAAGGACGCAAGATCGTGTTCATCCATGGCAAGGGCGAGGGCATCCTCCGTCAGGCTCTCATCAACGAGTTGCGCTATCGTTTCAAGACCTACACCTATCAGGACGCATCGTTCCAGGAATATGGTTATGGGGCTACACAAGTAACAATAAAATGACAATATGAAATACGGATTCGCCACAGTCGCCGCAGCCATACCGAGCGTAAGGGTTGCCGACACACATTTCAACATACTCTCCATTGAGGAACAGATTGCCAAGGCAGAGGGGAAAGGCGTAGAGCTGATTGTTTTCCCCGAATTGTCAATTACGGGCTACAGCTGCCAAGACCTTTTCCGCTCCGAGCTCCTGCTTGAGAAGGCGGAGGAGGCTCTTGTCCATCTGCTCGACTTCACACGCAAGCTCAACATCATTTCCGTTGTCGGAATGCCAGTCGTTGTAGGGGACATCCTGCTCAACTGTGCCGTTGTTGTCCAGCAGGGAACAGTACTTGGCATTGTGCCAAAGACATTCCTTCCCAACTATGGTGAGTTCTATGAGAAGCGTTGGTTTGCATCCTCTCTCGACTTGCGGGAGCGACAGGTCTATTTTGCCGGCAGTCCTGTAACCGTCACATCCGAGCCACAGGTCTTTGTCACGGCTGATGGTCTTAAGTTCGGTGTTGAGATTTGCGAGGATTTGTGGTCACCCATTCCCCCAAGCAACAATCTCGCCCTCGCAGGTGCCGACGTGATAGTAAACCTTTCGGCAAGCGACGAGCTGATAGGCAAGCACGACTATCTCCGTCAGCTTATCTCGCAGCAGAGCGCCCGGACCATATCGGCATACATCTATTCCGGATGTGGTTTCGGCGAGAGCACGCAGGACGTGGTCTATGGCGGCAATGCCATCATTGCCGAGAACGGCAAGCTACTGGTAGAGTCAAACCGCTTTGTCAAGGAAGCGCAGATGGAGGTAATGCAGATCGACATTGAGCGTCTGCGCAGTGAGCGACGTGCCAACACGACCTTTGTGATGGCGCAACGCACGGGTAAGGCAAGGTTCATCGACACAAAGCCTGTTGAGACACTCAACTACTCGTCTGCCATCGACTTCAACATCACCCGTGAGATCGATCCCCTACCCTTCATTCCAAAGACCGACGACATGAAGCGGTCGTGCGAGGAGATTCTCAACATACAGACCTCGGGACTTGCCAAACGCCTCCACCACACCAACTGCAAGAACGTGGTGGTCGGCATCAGCGGTGGACTTGACTCAACGCTCGCCCTGCTTGTCTCTGTCCGCGCATTTGACTATCTCGGCATCGATCGCAAGGGAATCTACGGCATAACGATGCCAGGTTTCGGAACTACCGACCGCACCCACGACAATGCCATCAACCTTATGCAGTCCCTCGGTGTCACCGTGGAGGAAATCCCCATAGCCAAAAGCGTTACCCAGCACTTCCTCGACATTCATCACGACATAGACAATCACGATGTCACATACGAGAACGGACAGGCACGCGAGCGCACTCAAATCCTAATGGATATGGCAAACCGTGTAGGCGGCATGGTGGTCGGAACAGGCGACCTCAGCGAGCTTGCCCTCGGTTGGGCTACCTACAATGGCGACCACATGTCGATGTATGGAGTCAATGCCAGCATCCCAAAGACCCTCATCCGCCATCTTGTCCGCTATGTTGCCGACAACGATGTCGATGCAGCGTCGCGCGACACTCTTCTCGACATCATCGACACCCCTATCAGTCCTGAGCTTATACCTGCCGATGCCGATGGCAACATAAGCCAGAAGACGGAAGACCTCGTTGGCCCATACGAGCTTCACGATTTCTTCCTCTATCACTATCTCCGTTTTGGCTATCGTCCCCACAAGCTGTTCATTATGGCTAAGGCAGCGTTCAATGGTCACAATCCAGCCGTGAGCACCTACGACGACGACACCATAAAACACTGGCTCCGCACCTTCTTCCGCCGCTTCTTCGCCCAGCAGTTCAAACGTTCCTGTCTGCCCGACGGTCCAAAGGTTGGAAGCGTAAGTCTCAGTCCCCGTGGCGATTGGCGCATGCCGTCCGATGCCTCCAGTGCCCTATGGCTCGAAGAGATTGACAATATATAAAGAACGTATATTATCTGTATCTTTGCAGAAAACAAACAGTATTACACTATGAAAAAGAATTTATTAGGCCTGGCAGCAGTGCTTATGATGACAGCTTGCTACGAAGGAAAAGAACAAAAGACTACAGCGGACGTGGATACCGCAAGTATTGTAACTGACGTGATGATGAGCCGAAGAAGCATACGCGCTTATAAGGATTCGGTCATCAGCCGTGAGACCATGAAGGAGATTCTTACGTGTGGCGTCAATGCGCCTAACGGCAAGAACCTGCAGTCGTATGAGATAAGAGTGATAGACTCCCCTACCCTCATCGACTCGATTACAAATGCTGTGGTAAAAGACAATCCGAAGATTGCCGAGCGTGAAGGCTTCAAGAATATCTTCGTGAACGCACCATGTGTAGTCTGCATAGCTTATGACACCAAGTACGATATGGCTCAGATAGACTGTGGCTTACTTGGCGAAAACATCATACTTGCTGCATGGGCAAAAGGCATTGGCTCGTGTTGCTTGGGCAGTTCTGCACGCTGGATTCTGGATTCTCCCTCTGCCAAGCCCTATCTTGACCAAATGGCATTCTCCGAAGGCTACGAGTTGCTCTACTGCATTGCATTGGGTTATCCCGACGAATCGCCGGAGGCAAAGCCACGACGTGAGGACATGATAAAATTCATGGATGTGAACGACCACTAAATTGCGTATTGAACTTTCCCACCCTTAATGATCATCTTACAAAGGGACAGTGGTCGAGTAGAGCAAGGGAGTTTCGCTGGTTCACCGCACTGCAGGACAGTTACCTGTCACCTGTCCTTTCAACGACAAGTGGATAGGGCAATAACGAATTGTCGATATGAGCATATCGAAAAGTCGATTATGGGGATATGGATTCAACGGGAA
>CAMAGM010000029.1 GCA_945833995.1 uncultured Prevotella sp. | reverse complement strand
TCTTAAAGATTAAAAGGCTTTGCCTTAAAAGACTACGTCTTAAAGAATTTAAAAGGCTTTGCCTTAAAAGCGCTTCGCGCATAAAGAACCTTGCGGCTATATTCTTTAAGCACGAAGTGCTTTTAATCTTTAGCGAAGCTTTATCGCGTAGCGACTTTTAGCGTAGCGACCTCACTCTCCCATCTCGCCTCCGTCGTCAGGATTCTCGCCGCCAGAGCTGCCGCTGCCGCCTCCGCTTGGTAGCTCGGTGCTGTCAGCAGCAGCCTCGGGCAGTTTGATGGTGTTGTCCTCGTCGAGATACTTGTAGAGCACCTGCGAGATGCTGCTGAGGGCGAGGCTGCGCTTCAGCTTCTGCACATACTGGTAAGCCACGGTACCCTTCTCGCCGTTGGTCTCAGAGGGTTTGTTGGCGTTGAGCCACTGGGTCACCACCGCCTGTCGGGTGGCGAACTTCTCTCGCTGCGCCATCTGCTTCTCGGTGTATGGACCCTGATATGGGTTTGCGAGCTTTGCGAGATGGATTTTGTTGGAGCTCGAGTTGGTTGCGAAATAGTCGTTGGAGTTGCCTCCATACTTTCCGCTGATGCCCTTGATGACATCGATTGGAGTAATTTTTGCCATAGTTTGAAATGGTATTAAAAGGTTAAACAAAAAAGTTGTGTAAGGCTTCGAGAGCCGTTCGAGATGCGTTCGAGACCGCGCGCCAGTCATCGTCGTTCTCTGGTGCAAAGGTACGACGGAAAATTTCGGGAAAAAAATAATTATTGGAAAAAGTCTCTTTTCCCGCATGGAGTTTTTCCGAAATTGTTTTCCGAGCGAAGTAGAACAAAGTATGGTGTGTGAATATTGTAACGTTACAATGTTACAGTTGCTTTTGTGAATGTTTTGAAAAAACGTAATGTAACATAGTAACTGTTACAAACATCAGTGACTGCACCACACTTTATTAATATTTTATTATATATAATAAAATATTTACATCGGACCATGGTCTGTCAATGTTGTATCTGTTACAATGTTACCTTTACTTTTTTATAAAAACAAATTCTCGATGCAAGTTCAAATGAAAGTTTTATTTTTTTGAGGTGTAGTACAGTTGTAGTACAACTCTCAACTCGTCTTCGTGCATTAACTTTACAGGCGAAAAAGTGGAAAGTTCAACTTGTTTATTCAGTATAAGGAGATTTTCCATATACACGCTTTGTAAGTGTTAACTTTGCAGGCGGAAAAACTTGCAATTATTCTGAAATAAACGGAGAGCTTCCGTTTGCACGATATAGGATAAGTAACTTTGCAGGCGAAATCAGTTGTCTGGCTGTGTTCGAGGATTCTTGTTTCTTAAAAAAGAAAAGAATACCTCAATATAAGTTTTGGCAAGTATGGTAGAAGACATGAATAAAACTACTGAAAAAAAATAGTAGATATTGAAACCAACTCGACGTTGGATGTCTATTATGGTATGAATTAATAATTAACCGGTCGCTAAAGGACGGCCGAACAGACAAACAACCTCTCCTTTCACGGCGAGCGCGCAAAAGAGCCGTGAGGTGGGGACAGCTCCGGAGCTTCTGTTTTCTCTGTGAACCAAGACAGAAAATGGAAGCTAAAACGAAGAAAGAGCCGACGGCTCTTGAGATTGGCTACAAAGTGGTGACGGGAATTGGCTATACGCATAGCCAGCTCGTAAGTATGGACTGTGGCGTGAACTACCCCACGCTCAGACGCATCAAGAGTGGCGAGAAGGTAAAGAAGTGTACCGAAGAGTTCTATCTGCGCCTGTTCGTAAACCTTATAAACAAGGAGTATGAAAGAAAGGTGCAGATGGGTGGCGAGGGTGCTACTGACCTTCTGCGAAAGATGCGGCTGATGCTGTTGGCGATAGTACGCGAGTGAAATGATGAGAGGGTGTTGTTTCACTATCTATTCCACTGCCCACGGAATAGGCTTAACTTTGCAGCGATTTAAATTTTTTATGATTATGAAAGAAAGAACTTTTAAAGTCACCGACATGCTGCCAGTGCAGCAGGGTGAGAGCGAGAGAGGACCTTGGAGGTCGCAGGACATCATTGTGGAGTCAACCGAGAACGTGCAGTATCCCGACCGACTGCTGCTCCGATTCAGCGGCAACAGCGTGGATTTGCTTGCAGGGGTGAAGGTTGGCATGGTGGTAAGGGCTTGGTGGTCGGCAAATGTCAGACAGTTCAAGACCCGCGACGGCAGAGACTGCCATGTGCAGGAGCTGCGCTGCTGGAAGATTGAGCCTGTGACCAACGAGGTGAAACCTAATGAAGAGGAGGGAACACTGTTTTAGGTGGGTTCTATAAATTCGCTTTGTTGTATTTTTGCTTCTTAGTCGAGGGCAGATTGAAAGTTGAAGAGGAAGTGTAGCGGGCTACACGACCGATGAAACTTACAATATGCACCGAATAAAAACAAAAAGACAACAAAACGTTACCCTCCATTTAATAATATTACGGTGGGAATTTATAGAACCCACCTTTAATTAATCTTGAGTGACGGCGGGCTATTCGGAGAGAGTTCACGTGAAAAAATTGGCCAATACTCTTTTCAAAGACGCTCTCTGACACTCGCAAAAAACTCAAGAAAAGATGGAAAACAAAAATTTTTCTGCAAATGAGGTTAAGGAGGTGAGCCTTCAGGGCTGTGCCTTCATCAACGAGAGTATCAACCTGTTTTCGTTTGCCCCTGACGACCCAGTGCCGGGACAAGTGAGACGCTTCCGCAGCTACGGCACTGCGCAGCAGATGACCGACGGTACGTTTGACTTTGTGGCTCATCCGAGAATCAGAGCCAACTCGCTGCTGATAAAGAAGCTGGCACACGGCAGGGCATCGGAAACGCGCGACGGTGCGATTCAGCTGACGCTGAAGGTGTTCAAGACCGAGGGTGTGAACATCAGCGAGACTATTTTGAAGGAGGCAGTGGTGGCAGCCAAGGCTATCCGTGAGTATCAACTTAAACGCTAAGGGAATATGAGTGTACATGTGGTTTATATGAAGGACGGACGCAAGATGATGCGTCCTGTCCTTAACCGCGAGGAGTATATGGCTCTGCGCGACAGTGAGGAGAATCGTAGGGCTGAGAAGAGCCGTATGGTGCAGATGAATTACTCATGTCTGCCAAACGAAGATGGGTCGCTGAAAGGCAGTAAGAAAATGTCCTCTACGGTGGGCATGGACATAGATTTAGCCCCCTCCGACTCCCCCAAGGGGGAGGGAACGGCAGTGGAGGAGATTCAGGCTCTTATTGACCATATTGTTCAGATTAAGGAGAAGCTTGGGTTGCTGCTGCTGGAACGTTCGGCAACAAAGGGGCTGCACGTTGTGTTCCGCCGCCGCAGTGAACTTTCTCAAGAGGAGAACCTACGATGGGCTTCTGAGTTGCTTGGAGTGGCTTACGACAAGAATGCGAAGGACATTACAAGGGTGTTCTTCACTCCTGCCGACAAGCTGGTGTTCTTGGACGATGAGATTTTCAAGGTGGAGGAGGTAATGCAGGATGTTGCTGAAAATATAGGCTCAAACATATCTCACTCCCCACTCCCCACTCCACTCTCCCCAAAAAATGCCCCCACACGATTTTCCCTCAAAGCCTTCGACCTCTGCGTAAAGGCTGCTGGGCTGAAGGAAGGGGAAATGGACATTTGGGGTGAGCATAATTGGCATTCCAACCTTATGGCTGTGTTGTCGGTGGGCTTGCCCAAACTGATGAGCAAGGAGCAGTTGCTTGCCGTGGTCAGCGAAAAGCTCAAAAACTATAGCCAGACTGAGGACTGCAGGAAGCTGATAGAGTATTTCTACGAGAAATACACGGCTGACAAGGGTTTTATGACCGTTACGCTGCGCGACATCAACGCCAAGGCGCAGAAGTTGGCAAGAAAGGATGAGGGCGACGGCGAGGACGACAAGGCGTTGGCAGAACTGATGCAGGGGTGGAATCCACCAAAGTTGCCAAAAAAGATTCCAAGACTGATGGACTTGCTTGTGAACAACTACGACCCAAGGTTCCGCGAGATGCTGCTGCTATCGGCATTGCCTGTCTTGTCTGCCCACGCCAGCCATTTCCGTGCCACCTACTTGAACGGCAGGGTGATAGGACCCCAGCAGTATGTGGCGGTGATAGGCGGTAGCGGTTCGGGCAAGGGCAACAGCACCGCGCTCTACAACGACATGGTTCAATATACGTTGCACGCCAACGACGAGTGTGAGTGGAAGAAGGTGAAGGAGAACGCTGAGCTGCGCGACAAGAAGGCAAACGCCAAGGAGCGTCCACCGAAATACCATCCCAAGCTTCGACTGTTTGAGACCACCTCGAAGTCGTCGATACTGGAACTGCAGACCAATCTCGGGCGTAACGGTATGTTGCTGGGGCAGTTCTCGGAGGTTGACGGTCTGTCGGGTTCCGCACGCGCCGCCTATTCAGACATCAACGTACTTTTAAGAAAAGGTTGGGACATGGATGTTCAGCGACAGTACTATATGAGCGACGCAACGTGCAACACCTATACCCAGATGAGCATCTCGCTGCTGATTGCAGGTACGGTGAAGGCAATGCTTGAGCGCATGTTCAGCGACAACAATTGTGAGGGAGGACTGATGCAACGCTGCATTCCGGCATTGGTGCCGAAAACAAAGCGCACGTTCCGCCCTCCACGTCAGAACTTCCTGTCGGAGGAGGAGAAGAAGGAGCGCGACCAACTGATAATCAGTCTCTACGAGAAAGACCTTGCCCTGGGCGAGGACACTCAGCTGCTCGATACTCCGCTGACTAACCGAGCCATAGGGCAATGGTTTGACGAGCTGGAGGAACGCTACAACGACGGACTGCTGACCGAGGCGGAAGCCGACCTCTCCCACCGCTGCGGCGAGTTTATGCTCAGGGCAGCCATACCGCTTGTGGCACTCTATGGCAGCGAGACGAAGGAAATAGTGGATTTCTGCCGTTGGGTGGGCGAGATGGCCCACTACTCCATGTGCCGCATCTTTGGCAATAGGGTTCAGAAGGACATTGCCGCCGCCAACGAGTTGCTTGCCGAACGTCTCGACTCACGCAAGACCGCCGAGCCTTTGCTTGACAAGATGCCAGGGGTGTTCACCATCAAGCAGTTAAAGGAAATACGTGTGAAGGAGGGTCAGAGTCCCGAGGTGAGAATGTTGCTAAGCCGCTACTGCAAGAACGGCAAGCTGGAACGCGTAGGGCGCGGGGTCTATCGTAAGTCTGCTGGACTTGGAGAAAGTAACTGTAACATTGTATCAGATACTAAAACGACAGACCTATGAAGATATTTTTGAAGCGCATCTATCTTAGGGAGAATTTCACCATTGGCTGCTTGCAGGTGGTTCTCAGTGGGAAATACGAGAGCGAGTTCATCAGTACGTCTGCTCTTAAGCCCCACCCCCGCGGTGGGGTTTGGACAACACTCTGCGACACTATTGAGCCTCATGCCATAGCATGGGAAGACATTCCACTGATAGGGCAGAAGCGGGGTGAGCGCATAGCAGGACAAACGGCAATAGCCGAGGGCACTTACCGCATAGTGCTGCGCGAGTCGAAGACCTACAAGCGGCATATGCCTACGCTCGTTGGGGTGCCTGAGTTCAGAAATGTGGTGTTGCGGACGGGAAAGACAGTGGAGCAGACACGGGGCGACATTCTTGTAGGACATCTCTTTCGAGCCGATGGTGGTCATCCGTCAGACAATCCGCGGCTTGAAGACAGCCGACAGACGTTCAACCTATTGTTCCGTCTGATTGACGAGGCAATAGACTATGGTGAGAATGTTTGGTTGACAGCAAGCAGCCCGAAGCGATGGACCTACCCAATGTGCTGAGTTGTTCTGATGTGATAAGAAATAGACACACCGAGCCATGTGGCAAACCGAAAAGATGCTGCGGTGGCTCTGTTGAATAAGCACTAAAAGTGCCATTCGTCACAAATATTGTCCATCTGTCCCATTTGTTTGGCAGATGGGCATTTTTTTTGTAATTTTGCGGGAAATGCTGCGCGGACGATTCTACCTTTGTGGTGTTCTCAAGCCTGATGGGGGCTTACAATCCGCGCATTGCAGTGGCTAAGAAGGCTTGGGAGGCGGTGATGAGGATGCTGGATTAGGATGACTCGCAACTGACGTTGCGAGCACGGGGGCTGACGTGAGAGGACGGGAGGGCTGACGTGAGAGCACGGGGGCTGACGTGAGAGGACGAGGGGGCTGACGTGAGAGGACGAGGGGGCTGACGTGAGAGGACGAGGGGGCTGACGTGAGAGGCGGGGCTTAGTTTACTATGGCTATTTTGCAGACGGTGCCTTTTTTGCCTTCTGATGTGGCGGAGGCTACCATGTAGATGCCACTTGCCACGCGGTTGCCGTTCTTGTCCTTGCCATTCCAGAGGAAGGAGCCGCCGGTGCTTCTTCCTTCTGCTATTAGGGAGCCGTTGGAGCTTAGGATTTTCACGTCGGCATTGTTGCTTAGGCCAACTATCATTATCTCGCCTGTGTAGTCGGGAGTGACGGGGTTGGGATAGGCATAGACATTGTCGGAGTTCATTTCCTCTGAGGGCAGTGTTGCCTCAGTGGTGTAGGAGCAGAGTCCCTTGTCGGTGCCTATGAAAAGCTCTCCTGTGGCATTGTTGATGGCGAGGGAGAGAATGTTGTCGGAGAGGATTTTGCTGTTTGAGGTGTTGAGGTTTTTCAGTTGCGTCATGTTGTCGCTGCTGATGAGGAACACTCCCCCATCCTTTGTTCCGATCCATTTCCTGTTCCCGCCGTCGATGGCTATTGCCGTGATGCTTGTGTTGGCGAGGAGGTAGTCGGCGAGGTTTGACCCATCGTTTCTTGGCACTTTTATCTGCTCTATCTGTGGATTGACATTACCGATGTTTTGGCTTCTTATCACTAAGAGTCCGTTGTCTGAGCCAATCCAGATGTTGTGCTCGTTGTCCTCGGCAATGCTCTGTATGCCGTAGGTGGTGATGGAGGTTCCGTCTTGGTTGACGAAGCTTGTTATGGCGTGAATTACGTCGTCGTTCTCAGTGTCGTAGCAAATTACCGCTGGCTTTTGCCAGTTGTTGTTGACGAACCATAGGAGTCCGCGGCTGTCAAACATAAGGTTCACCATCTTTCCTAAGCTGCTTGTACCGTATTTGTCCTCATGTAGCTCTTTCTTGTCGTGGGATTTCCAATCGCCGTTTGCCATGAGCCTGAGGAGCGACTGGCTTGGTGCCTGACTGTTGGTGACCCAAAGGTTTCCAGAGTTGTCGAACAGTACGCCTGTTGTCAGCTCATACTCATATTCGCCTGTCTTGAAGGGTTCTATGGGGCTGTTTCGGTGGTTGTGGAAATTGGTGAAGGTGGAGTTGCTGAACTCGTAGAGCCCGTTTCTGCCACCGGCGAAGAGTTTGTTGTCCTTGACATCGAGACAGATGAGGTTTTCGTATTTTTGTCCTGTCTTTTCGCTTATTCCATCCGAGGGATAGACCAGCCACTCGTTGTCTTGTCCATAGACTTGTATGCAGGCTTGCTGTATTTTGTCGAAGTCTGGTCCGTTGCAGGTGTAGAGATTTCCATCTATGAGTTTCATAAATCCGAAATAGTTGTAGCGCGGTCCTCCAGGCTGCAGTGTTTTCACGAGGTTAATGTTCTGCTCGTAGGCGGAGTTGTCTTTCGTGAAGATGTCTTGCGGAAAGGAGTTGGTTTGTGTCCAGCTCGACTTGTCTATGAGGTTGGAGGAGAGTTGCGCCTTGTAGGTTTGGTTTTGCGCGGTGCGAGCGTAGATGAAGGCATTGTCGATGCCTATCGTGGTCACCTGAATGTCGAGAATGTATGACTCTGAGATCTCCGCCTTGCTGACGTCGAGCTTTATGCCTCCGAAATTTGTTGCGAGATAGGCATAGGGACCGCTCATCGTTATGTCGTTGATGGTCTTGTCGTCGGTCATTGTCTTGTTGTAGAGGTCGGAGATGTTTGTCACGTTGCCTTGCAGGTCGAGGAGGTCGATGTTTGAGTTGTCATAGACTACGACGAGGCGCTTGGCGGTTTGATTCCATCCGATGTTTGTGATGGTGACGTCGTTCAGGCCTGTTGTCTTGTCGAAGGTCTGTAGGCTTTGGTCGGTTTTGTTGTAGAGATAGAGTGAGTTTGACGCGCGGACGAAAAGCTGCTCCCCTACCCTTTCTATCTGCTGCGGTTCGCTATATGCCATGTGTATTCTCCAGTCGCCTATGGCTGCACGGGCGGCTGTTGCTATTATTAGCGTTAGGAGGAGGAGGGCTGCTTTCATTCTTTCTTTTGTTTTGATTGGGGGTTGGGTGAGACCTGCAACTGACGTTGCAGGCACGGGGGCTGTTTAGTGGAGGGCTTTTTTAGGGGAGGGATTGGGTTAGATATTGGGCGAGTTTTGCGACGGCGCGAGCGCGGTGGCTTATCTTGTTCTTTATGTCGTTGCCCAGCTCGGCGAAGGTCTTGTCGTAGCCCTCGGGTTGGAAAATAGGGTCGTAGCCAAAGCCCTCCCCTCCCCTACGCTCCTTTATTATCGAGCCTTCTACGATGCCTTCGAAGAGTGAGGAGTGAGGAGTGAGGAGTGAGGAGTGAGATATGTTATGAGAGGGGTTTGGGTTGAGGATTAGGGCAATGACGGTGCGGAAGCGGGCATTGCGGTTTTCCTTTCCTTTGAGGTTTTGTAGGAGTGTGGTCATGTTTGCCTCTGAGTCGTGGCTCTCGGCATTGGGGTCTTTTATTGCCGCATAGCGTGCGCTATAGACACCTGGCTCGCCATTGAGTGCGTCAACCTCAAGGCCTGTGTCGTCGGCAAACACGCTGAGGTGGTATTTGTCGTAGATATACTGCGCCTTCTGTCGGGCGTTCTCCTCAAGCGTTGAGCCTGTTTCGGGAATGTCGTCGTGGCAGTTGATGTCGTTGAGTGACAGCACCTCGAATTTGTCGCCGAGAATGTGCCTTATCTCGTCGAGCTTGTGTGCGTTGTTTGTAGCGAAAACTATTTTCATTCTTCTTTATTTTTCTTCTTTACCTTTACTTTAATAGCGTCGAATCCCTCTCCATAAACACCGATTACGGAGCTTTGGCTGACGAAAGCGTTAGGGTCTATGGACTTTATGAGTCGGAAAATCTGTAGGCTCTCGCGCTTCTTTGCGAGGAGGCAGATGACCTTCATGGGCTTTCCTGTCCAGTAGCCATGTCCGTCGAGAATGGTGAGCGTGTGGTCGGTCTCGCGTGTTATTGCGAATGCAATTTCCTGATATTTCTTTGAGAAAATGAGGAACTGCACCGACTGGCGTTGCCAATACATCACATAGTCGAGCATGAGACACTCTATGACCATTGTGCACAGACCAAAGACAACCATTTGGCAGCGGTCTTGTATAGGTCCGAAATTGGAGATGAACAAAGAGCTGCTGATGATGCAGATGTCGATGATAATGAGAGCCTTGCCAAGTGTTATGTTGTGGTATTTGTTCAATACTGCGGCAACAATGTCAGTTCCTCCCGTGCTTCCGTTGTTGAGGAACACTATGGCGAGGGCAGTGCCTGTTATCATACACCCTATGACGAGCGACATGAAGTCGTTGCCCTCCCCCATCAGCTTAAAGAAATGTCCGTTGGGCATCTGCACGATGTCCTGTGCCACTTCGAGGAAGAAGGTAAGGGCAAAGGTGGCGTAGATGGTCTTTGTGAGGAATTTCCATCCGAGCACTTTCAGAGCAGCAACGATGAGTACGGCGTTGATGATGAAGAAGGTATATTGAACAGGAAACTTTGTGGAATAGAAAATGATGGCTCCTATACCAGATATGCCGCCCGTCACGATCTCGTAGGGCAGCAGGAAAAAGGTGAAACCAAAAGTGTACAACATCAGTCCGAGAGTGATGTTGACGTAGTCTCTCACTTCATATAATATTGTTTCTTTTGTCATTGGTTGTTTGAATAATAAATAATAGGAGTTAAAGGAGTTAAAGGAGTTGAAGGGAGTTAAAGACATTAGTTTTGAGCATTGGGGTTAAGCGCAAAGACATTTGTCTTAACTCCTTAACTCCCTAACTCCTTAACTCCCTTTACTCCAATAAATTACTTTATTACGATATTCACAATCTTCTTAGGCACTATGATGACCTTCACCACCTTCTTGTCGCCAATATACTTGGCTGACTTCTCGTCGGCGAGAACGGCTTCCTCTATTGCCTTGTTGTCGGCGTCGGCGGCAAACTGCATCTGGAAGCGGGCTTTGCCGTTGAATGAGATGGTGAGCTGCATTTGGCTCTCAACGAGATAGCTCTCGTCGCACTGAGGCCACTGTGCGTCGCAAACTGACGTTTGCTCGCCGAGAGCGTGCCAGAGTTCCTCAGCGATGTGAGGCGCGAAGGGGGCAATGAGCACTACGAGGTCTTTCAGCAGCTCGCGGTTGCGGCACTTGAGTTGAGCCAGCTCGCCAACGCAAATCATGAATGCAGAGATGCTCGTGTTGTAGGAGAAGGTCTCAATGTCGTGCGACACTTTCTTAATCAGCTTGTGAACGCTCTTCAGCTGCTCTGGCGTTGCCTCCTCGTCGTTGGGGAGGAACTGGTCGTCGCGGCTGTAGAATAGTGCCCAGAGCTTCTTCAGGAAGCGGTGACAACCGTCAATGCCGTTGGTGTCCCAAGGTTTCGACTGCTCCACAGGGCCAAGGAACATCTCGTAGAGACGCAGTGTGTCAGCACCATATTTCTCCACGATCATGTCGGGGTTGACAACGTTGAACATCGACTTCGACATCTTCTCTATCGCCCATCCGCAGATGTACTTGCCATCCTCAAGAATGAACTCCGCGTTCTCATACTCAGGTCGCCAAGCCTTGAATGCCTCAATGTCGAGCTGGTCAGCCTTCACTATGTTCACGTCAACGTGGATTGGAGTAACGTCATACTTGTCCTTAAGTCCGAGGCTTACGAATGTCGGGTGGTCCTTTCCTTCCTCGTTAATGCGATAGACGAAGTTTGAGCGACCCTGGATCATTCCCTGGTTGACAAGCTTCTGGAAAGGCTCGTCGGCGCAGGAGTAGCCACTGTCGTAGAGGAACTTGTTCCAGAAACGCGAGTAAATCAAGTGACCCGTAGCATGCTCTGTACCACCTACATAGAGGTCAACGTTGCGCCAATATTCGTCAGCTTCCTTGCCTACGAGAGCCTTGTTGTTCTTAGAGTCCATGTAGCGCAGATAGTAAGCCGAGGAGCCAGCGAAGCCAGGCATGGTGTTCAGCTCAAGTGGGAAGACGGTCTTATTGTCGATGAGCGACTTGTCAACCACCTCTTCCTTAACAGTGTCCCAAGCCCACTTCTTTGCTCGTCCGAGTGGTGGCTCGCCCGATTCTGTTGGCTTGTACTCGTCAATCTCCGGAAGCAGCAGAGGCAGTTTCTCCTTTGGAATCATGTAAGGCATCTCGTCCTTGTAATAGACAGGGAACGGCTCGCCCCAATATCTCTGACGTGAGAAGATGGCGTCGCGCAGACGATAGTTCACCTTCACGCGTCCGAGGTTGTTCTCAGTGACGAATTTCTTTGTTGCTGCAATAGCCTCCTTTACTGTAAGGCCGTTGAGCGAGAAGCCGTTGAGAGCCTCTACCCCACTCTTTGGCGAGTTCTCCACTATTCCTTCTTTCGCATCAAAACTCTGCTCGCTTACGTCGGCACCCTGAATGAGTGGGATGATAGGCAGGTTGAAATGCTTGGCAAAGGCATAGTCGCGTGAGTCGTGGGCAGGCACTGCCATGATGGCACCTGTTCCGTAGCCAGCCAACACATATTCTGAAATCCACACAGGGATGCTCTCACCAGTGAAAGGATTTATGGCGTAGGAGCCAGAGAACACGCCAGTGACCTTGTGGTCGCTGATGCGGTCGCGCTCCGTGCGCTTCTTCACATATGTGATGTACTCGTCAACAGCCGCACGCTGCTCAGGAGTTGTCAGTTGGTCAACAAGCTCACTCTCAGGAGCAAGCACCATGAACGTAACGCCAAAGATAGTGTCGGCACGGGTTGTGAATATGGTGAACTTCACGTCGCTGTCCTTCACCGAGAACTCCATCTCAGTTCCCTCAGAGCGACCAATCCAGTTGCGCTGGGTCTCCTTCAGCGACTCTGTCCAATCTATTGTCTCAAGACCGTCGAGCAGACGCTGTGCGTAGGCAGAGACACGGAGGCACCACTGGCGCATCTTCTTCTGCACCACAGGATAGCCACCGCGCACGCTCACTCCGTCAACCACCTCGTCGTTGGCGAGCACGGTGCCAAGTCCTGCACACCAGTTCACCATTGTCTCTCCAAGGTAGGCAATTCGGTAGTTCATCAGCACCTCCTGCTTCTTCTTCTCCGAGAAAGCCTTCCACTCACTTGCCGTGAAGTGCAGTTCCTCGGTGCATGCGGCAGAGATGTTCTCAGTACCCATAAGCTCAAAATGCTCGATGAGCTTGATTATTGGCTGCGCCTTCTTTGACGCAAGGCTATAGTAGGACTTGAACATACGGATGAATGCCCATTGTGTCCAGTGGTAGTAGCTTGGGTCGCAGGTGCGCACCTCACGATCCCAGTCGAACGAGAATCCAATCTTGTCCAACTGCTCACGATAGTGGTTGATGTTTGCCACGGTGGTCACCTCAGGGTGCTGTCCTGTCTGTATAGCATACTGCTCTGCCGGAAGTCCGTAGGCATCATAGCCCATGGGGTTAAGCACGTTGAAGCCGTTGAGTCGCTTGTAGCGTGCGTAGATGTCGCTCGCGATGTAGCCCAGAGGGTGTCCCACGTGGAGTCCTGCTCCAGAAGGGTAGGGGAACATGTTGAGCACATAGAATTTCTTGCGCTTCGGGTCCTCAGTCACCTTGTAGGTCTTCTGCTCAACCCAGTTTTTCTGCCATCTTTTCTCGATGTCTCTAAAGTTGTATTCCATTCTATTTGAATTTTTAAGTTTCTTCTTTTTAGTGCGTAGTGAGTGCAAAGTTACAACTATTTCTTTATATAAGATGTATTAGTATGCGAAAATTTTTCTTTTTTTCCGCTTTTTGTTTTGTTTTTCGCCCAACATTGAGTAATTTTGCACTCCAAATCAAATTTTTGATAGTTTATGGCAAAGAAAGATAGCGAACTGACTCCGATGATGAAGCAGTTTTTCGACCTCAAGGCAAAGCACCCCGACGCTGTGCTTCTGTTCCGTTGTGGCGACTTCTACGAGACCTACTGTGAGGATGCCGTGGTAGCTTCGAAAATACTCGGAATAACTCTCACCCGACGCAACAACGGTGCCTCGTCGGGCTCAGAAATGGCGGGATTTCCACATCACGCCCTCGACACTTATTTGCCTAAACTTGTCAGAGCGGGTAGGAGAGTGGCTATTTGCGACCAGCTTGAGGACCCGAAGCTGACGAAGAAACTCGTGAAGCGCGGAATAACGGAGCTTGTCACTCCTGGAGTTGCCATGAACGACAACGTGCTCAACTACAAGGAGAACAACTTCCTTGCCGCCGTGCATTTCGGCAAGTCGTCCATCGGCGTTGCCTTCCTCGACATCTCCACAGGCGAGTTCCTAACAGGCGAGGGCACTCACGACTATATAGAAAAACTCTTGACTAATCTTGAGCCACGCGAGATTCTTGTCGATAGGGTAAGGAAAAACCATTTCGAGGAGCTTTTCGGACAAAAATATTTTACTTACGAGCTTGACGATTGGGTCTTTACCGAGCAGTCGGCAATGGGCAAGATGCTGAGCCATTTCCAGGTGAAGAACCTCAAGGGTTTTGGAATTGACCACCTGAAGAACGGAATAGTGGCGGCAGGAGCGGTGTTGCAGTATCTTGAGATGACGCAACACACCCACATCTCCCACATTACAAGCATAGCACGCATTGAGGAGGAGAAATATGTGCGCCTCGACAAGTTCACCATCCGCAGCCTTGAGCTTATACAGACCTTGCAGGACGATGGCACTTCGCTCCTCGACGTTGTGGATAAGACCGTTACGCCGATGGGTGGACGAATGTTGCGCCGTTGGCTCGTATTCCCGCTGAAGAGCGAGAGGCAGATAAACGACAGGCTCGACGTGGTGGAATACTTCTTCCGCGAGCCAGAGTTCCGTGAGCTCACCGACGAGCAACTACACCGCATTGGCGACCTTGAGCGCATAATCTCAAAAGTTGCCGTGGGACGAGTGTCGCCACGCGAGATAGTGCAACTGAAGACCGCACTTGAGGCAGTTCAGCCAATAAAGACAGCTTGTCTGTATGCCAAGAACGAGGCACTGAAAAGAGTGGGGGAGAGGCTCAACCTCTGCGAGTCAATGCGCGACAGGATTGCCCGCGAGATAGAACCCGACTCGCCACAGCTAATAAATAAAGGTGGAGTGATTCGCGATGGAGTGAATGAGGAGCTCGACCGACTGCGCCAAGTGGCTTACCATGGCAAGGACTATCTGCTCAAGATACAGGAACGAGAGCAGAAAGAAACTGGAATACAGAGTCTTAAGATTGGCTATAACAATGTGTTCGGCTACTATCTTGAGGTGCGAAACACATATAAGGAACTTGTGCCTGAGACTTGGATAAGAAAACAGACACTGGCACAGGCAGAGCGCTACATCACTCAGGAACTGAAGGAATATGAGGAGACAATTCTCGGTGCAGAGGAGAAAATCCTCTCGCTTGAGATGAAGCTGTTCAACGACCTTGTGCTTGCAATGCAGGAGTTCATTCCGCAGATACAGATCAACGCAAGTCTCGTAGCGCAGCTCGACTGCCTTCTCTCCTTTGCCAAATCGGCAGAGGAACACCGCTACATACGTCCGGTGATTGACTCGTCTGACGTGATAGACATCCATCAAGGCCGACACCCTGTGATAGAGACACAGCTGCCTTTGGGCGAGGAATATGTGCCAAACGACATAATGCTCGACTCTGACCAGCAGCAGATAATGATTATCACAGGTCCAAACATGGCAGGTAAGTCGGCACTGCTCAGGCAGACAGCCCTTATTGTGCTGTTGGCACAAGTCGGAAGTTTTGTGCCTGCCGAGAGCGCGAGAATTGGTCTTGTTGATAAAATATTTACACGAGTAGGAGCAAGCGACAACATCTCGCTTGGCGAGTCAACATTCATGGTAGAGATGACTGAGGCATCGAACATTCTCAACAATGTCACCCCAAAGTCGCTTGTGCTTTTCGACGAGCTTGGACGAGGAACGTCAACCTACGACGGAATCTCCATAGCATGGGCAATAGTGGAATACCTGCACGAGCACCAAAGGGCTCAGGCACGCACGCTCTTCGCCACACACTATCATGAGCTGAACGAGATGGAGAAGAACTTCAAGCGAATAAAGAACTACAACGTCAGCGTGAAGGAAGTTGACGGAAAGGTGATATTCCTCAGAAAGCTGATGCCAGGAGGCAGCGAGCACTCGTTTGGTATTCATGTTGCAGAGATAGCAGGAATGCCAAAGAGCATCGTGAAGCGTGCAAATACCATACTGAAACAGCTTGAGGAAGACAACGCTGGGGTAGGGGGAGCAGGAAGGCCAGTGGTGACTGCTGCGAAAAAAGCCGACGGAATGCAACTCAGCTTCTTCCAACTCGACGACCCTGTGCTCTGTCAGATACGCGACGAAATCCGCGGTCTTGACATTAACAACCTCACTCCTGTGGATGCCCTTAATAAACTCAACGATATAAAACGCATATTGAATTGAACCACTACAGAGACCTTATACGCCTCGGCACACCAGTGGTTGTAGGACAGATAGGAAATCTCGTCCTCAACTTTGCCGACACGTTCATGATTGGCCATCACTCGACCGTAGAGTTGGCAGCAGCAAGCTTCGTAAACAATATTTTCGTGCTTGTAATTCTTTTTGCCATTGGCTTCAACTTTGCCCTTACGCCCATTGTCGGTCCTTTTGTCGGAAGAATGGAGCACGATAGGGTAGGGGTTGTCATGCGTTCGGCTCTCTATGCCAATCTTTTCCTCACGCTCATTCTCATCGTTGCATCCATAGGCTTCTTTTTTGCCTTGCCGCATCTTGGTCAGCCGAGTGAGTTGCTCTCACTAATGAAGCCTTATCTGTTTGTCAATATTATTTCCATTCCCTTCGCCGTTCTTGGATGTCAGTTCAAGCAGTTCTTCGACACTATAGGGCGCACGAAAGTGTCGATGTATATTCTCCTTTCGGGCAATTTGCTCAACATCGTTGGCAACTATTGCCTCATTTACGGCAATTTGGGGCTTCCTGAGCTTGGTTTGCTTGGTGCTGGCATCTCCACTGCCTTTGCCCGATTGGCGATGGCTGTAGCCTTTCTATTGGTGTTTTTCCTAAAGCGCGAATATGGCATTTTTTGCAAGGGAGCGCTTTCGGCAGGGAAATCTGAAATGGCTCAACATTTCCGTCGCCTCAACACTCTTGGCTGGCTCTCTGCCGTGCAGGCAACCATTGAGTGCGGAGCTTTCTCGCTTGTGGCAATCTTTGTCGGTTGGACAGGCACAAAGCCTCTTGCAGCGCATCAGATAATGATCACCATGTCGCTCTTCTTCTACAACATCTATCTCGGCATTGCCACTGCCATCAGCATCCGCGTGAGTCATTTTGTGGGCATTCGCGAGAAGAAGGCAATAGTTGATGTCACCCGTTCGGGATTCATCATCATCATTGCCTTTGCGTCTTTGGTTGCCATTCCCGTCTTTTTCCTACGCCACCATATTGGCTCCATTTTCACCTCCGACGCGCTTGTAGGCGAGCTTGTGGCAATGACCATCATTCCGCTCATTCTCTATCAGCTGAGCGACGCTTTCCAGTGCAGCCTTGCCAATGCCCTTAGAGGACTTGGAGAGATGCGGCTGATGATGTATGCCGCGTTCTTCTCCTACTGCATTGTCTCGCTGCCCTTGAGTTGGTTTTTGGGCATTGTCTGCGGCTTTGGCATAGTAGGCATTTGGAGTGCCTTTCCTGTTTGCCTCACAGTTGCTGGAATTCTCTATTTCATTATCTTTAGACGAAGGCTGAAGGCTTGAGTGGTCAGTCTTCAAGCTTCAGTGTCGTGCCTATTGGGTTTCCTTTCTCGTCCCTGTTTATGCCGTCTTCCTTTGCCTTCTCCTTCAGGTAGCGTTGGAAAGCTTTGTCCACAAGTTCCTTCTGCTGCTGTGTGAGTTCCTCGCGCATTTGCGAGTAGTTGCTGAAAAGCTGGTCGAAAAGCGATTTGGCATTGTCGGCGTCAGCGGCACTCTCCGAAAGTGTTACCGTTGAGAGCTGGGCAGCATATTTCACCTTTGTCTTCTCGTGGTTTGCCTTGCACATCTCGTCAATGGCATCAATGGCGGCGAGTATTATCTTCCGTCTGTCGTCGTTCATCTCAGGCATTGTCAGTCGCAAGTATTTCAGTTCTGGATTGTCGTCGTCTTCCTCCGCCTCCTCATATTTCTCCAACGAGAATTTCATTTCGGGGTGAATGGTCATCATTCCTCCCATTATGCAAGGCAGGAATCCAGGGTCGTTGGGATAGATGTCTATCTTGTCGTTGTCGTTCTCTTCCTCATGCACCACCACTCGTGCCAAGTCCTCCATTCTCATTTTTTGTCCGTTAATGACTTCCTCATAACCCAGTAGGCTTGAGGGGTCTGCCTTGATGCAGAGTTGCGCATACTCGTAGGACATTTGTCCGATGTAGCCAAGAAGTCGTTCCTGTGCATCGACTATAACGTTTACTATCTTATGTTTCATAATTGTTTCGTATTAACTTGTCTCACTCCTCGCTCTCTTTCATTTCCTCTTCCTTCAGCTTTCCTGCTGGCGATTCGGGCCTTGTGCCGTTGGCAGGACCCATGCCGTCCTTGATGTTCGGCGAACTGAACGAGGTGCCTACATGTAGTACGTCGATGTTTCCTGATGGGCTCTTTACTTCGCCCTTGAAGTCGGAGTCGCCCACAACAACCATGTTGCCCGCTATCTTGTTTTCGCTTGAGCCGACGATTGCTTTCTCCCCGTTGAGAGTGACAACCGCCTTTGCTTCGCCTTGCTGCATCTCGGCAGTTGTGGTGGCAAAGATGCCGACTTTGTCGGACGATAGCTGTAGTAGCTTGCTTTTCGTTTCCTTGTTCTTGCTTCCAAGCAGCATCTTGTCGCTTGCCAGCAACATTTGGCTGCCTTCGGCGAGGGCTTTGTCCTTGCGGCTGTCCTTGTCAACGTCCATCGATGCTACCTTTACGTCCTTGGCGTTCAGTGCAATAGAGCCAGTCGATTTTCCGTCGGTTTCTGTTGCCTCAGCCTTTATTGTCCTTGCCCTCATGCTTATTGTTCCCTCTGCGGCGAGAGCTTTTTCGGTAGGGTCGGCATTGGCTTCCTTCACTTCCCTGTCTATTGCCTCCACGGTGATGTTTTTCGACTGAATTGTCACGTTGCCCTCCACGCAGATGTCGCCCTTCGAGTGCTCGTCGTTGGTGGGTTTGAAGTTTGTCGTGGTGATGTTTATTTCGTGGGCATTCACTGTGAATTCGCCTTTCTCCAAGAGGTTGTCCTTTCCGTCCTTAGCCATTATTGCCACATGTGGCATTGCTACATTAAGTCCTGCCTCGGGATTAACCCTCACGTTGCCATCGCCGTCGATACTCTTTATTGAGACAGATTCCGACTGTAGGGAGATGTTTGCGTTCACGGGTTTCTCGGCGTTCTCGTTAAAGGCATCCTTGTTTGCCTCAAGGTCTTCCTTTATCTTGTTGAGGTCTTTCACGCATCGTTTCACCTCCGCTTGGTCGGAAATGAGGCTGACGTAGGTGTTGAGACAAGCCACGAGAGCCTCCGACTGCTTCTTGAACGACTGTTGTGTTTCCCTTATCTCCACATGGTTTGTGCGCGATGCTTCCTCGGTTGAGGAAATGGAGTATTGCTTTTCGAGCGTTTCCGTTATCTTGTCGAAAATCTTCTTCAGTTTTTCAGCGCTTTCGGTTATCTCTGTTGTCAAGGTGTTGTCCCTTGTCTCAAGTTGGCTTACCCTTGTTGTTATTGCCTCCTTCTTCGTCTTGTAGGAAGGCGTTGCGTTCAGCCCTATTGTGCTGTCGGAAGAGAGCGTAATGCCCGCTTGCGATGCTACGCTTGTGGCAAACGTGCCCTTGTCGCTGTCGGCCCGCATGGCAATGTTGTTTGCCTGGAACAGGAGTTGTGAGGTGCTGCAGACGAGCGACTCCTTTCCGTCCATTCCAGGATCCACGGCAATGTTCTCTATTGTTGCCGCGCGGTTGCTGATGGTTCCTCCCGAGCCGCTGTCGTCGCCCACGCCTTCAAGCCTTATGTTTGTTCCTCGTAGGATTATTTCCGAACCGCCTTGGAACATTGTCCCACTGGCGTCCACATTGCCTATGATGATTCTCGGTGAGGAGAGAATCATCGTGTTGTCGTCGCGCACGAACTTTATGCCTTTTGTCATTTCGGCAATTTGGTTTTTCAGTTCCTGTACCTCGCGCTTGCTGTTGTGTATCTCAACAAGTTCCTTGCTCACACACTGCTTGAATTCGTCGAGCGTGTTTTGCAGGTCGTCCAATATATATCCCATAGTTTTGTTGCTCTTTATTTATATTTCAATCGAATTAGTAACAACTTGTCAACTCGTCAACTTCAATCAACTTGTCAACTTCAATTATGTTATTACCAACGGCTCTGTAGCCTTGAACAGCGAGCTGAGGTATTCCTTCACTGCCTGCAGGTCAGGATTGCGCATTGCCTCAAAGCCAGCCGAGTCGTCGTCGAGTTTGTAGGTGAATCCCTTGTTGTTAGAGAGGAGAATGTTGCCTGCTCCCGTGTATTCGGAGAAAGCGCGAGGTCCTGCCGCGCCTTTCCAGTTGAGAAGTCCCTGCACTCCTGGCACGCTCCATGTGCCGAAGTTGTCAACCTGCACTCCAAATTCGTTTACCAAAGGACCGAGAAGGTTTGTAATCAGCTCATTCTTCATCTTTCGATTTTGGTCGGCTTCCAATTCCTCGGCGGTGTTTTTGTGAGGAATAATGCTATCAACGGCTTCCTGCCACTGCACGTCGTCGATGTTTCCATAGTTGGCTGGAGTGTCGAGCACGCTTCCCGGCTCAATGTCGAACACTCTTGCCCCCTTGAATCCGTTTATCACTCCACACATTATTTGACGCATTACCTTCTTAGACTTGTCTGATGATATTTTCAGCCTTTGGTTTACAATTTCATTCAACTTCTCTAATGTTCCGTCGAACAAATTGTCGGTAGCCGCCTTCATGTCAGGCACGAGGCTATCTTTTGGAGCCACGAATCCTATGTTTGTGTAACAGTCGCGTTCCCAGTGTCGCTTGATGTTATTGTAGAGCACCTTTGTGTCGGAGAACTGTTCCTTGAATAATTTCACGGCTTCTACAAGATTATTGTAAGCCTTAATGAATTCGATTACATTTGCCTCTCTTTCATTGGTCGTAATAGTGCTTCGAAATCCTTCCATGAGCATGTCTTTTGCATACTTCACTTTCAGTTCATCGTTCCAAGCCATTTCGATAAACCGTTTTGGCGTGGGCGACAGGAATTTCTTATATATATCACTATTGAGAGACAAATTAGCCTCTCGCCCAGAGATTGGTTTTGCTTTTTCGTATGTTGCTTTATTCAGAATGTTGATGTTGTGTATGTTTGTGCTCAGGTTGAAATAGAAGTTGTTAACCTCCTGTTTCACCTCTCTTAGCAAGGCAATGATGGCGAAGCCCTTGTTGTTGAAATATTTTGCCTTCTGCGAAGCCTCCTCGCCCTTGAGGATGTGGAGGTTCTTGGGATTCCAGCCGTTTGGCTCAATGGATGTTCCCGACTTCGACAGCAGCGAGGTGGGCAGCCAAGCCTTGCCAAGACCTGCCACAACCACCACGTTGCGCTTCGACTGTATGGTGAGTGTTCCCTCCACTGGGCGAATTATTATCTCCCAGCAAGAGCGTATGAACGTGAGGTCGGTGAAGTGCTTTGCCTCGTCCCAAATATTCTTCATGTTCGGGCTCAGTTTCTCAATTCCAGCTTCCAATACTGCCAATGACGCTGCTCCAGTGATGCCGAGCAACGTTGTGCCAATAGTACCGAAGTAGTTTTTTGGCTTGTCAATAATGTTCGAGCCGCCCCTGATGGTGAGGTTGTTTCCTGCATCAATGGTCACGTTCTTTCCCTCTATCTTCACGTCGCCGTTTGGAGCGGATATCTTTATGCCCGTGAAGGCGCTCATCTCCACTTTGCCGAATGGGCTGCGGATGTTGATGGAGCGTTTCGACGACGAGAGGTTCACCTCATACATTCCGTTGGCGTCCTTCAGCACCATGCCTCCGTTCAGTGGGTTCGACATCATCGAGTTCATTGTGCTCAGCGTGTCGTTTGCCTGTCGTGCCTTGGCCTCAAGCAGTTTTTTCTTCGCCTGTTCCCAGTTGTTTCGCTTGTCAAGGTTGTTCATGTCCTTGCCATATTCCTTCTCAGCCTTTGTAACATCCTTCTGCAGTTTGCTGATTTCCTCTTTGTCCTTGTTGTCCTTGTGCCACTGTCTGCCAATGTCGGCAATGTTCCACACTGCGGCAAGAGGCGGAATGAGGAAGTTGAGGAACGACTTTGGCTTGCTGTCGTTGAACGTTATTCCATGGCCGTTCTGCGAGGTGATGGAGCGCGGGGTGTATTTGTAGTTTATGCGGTTGTCGGCAATGGTGTCGCCCTTGCAAGGATAACGCTCCGAGGTGTAGAGGAATCCCGAGACGTAAGGACGCTCCATGTTGTTGTCGGCATAGTTTATCATCACGTGGTCGCCCACGGCAGGAGTCATCATCATGCCTCCTCCTCCGACGGTGAACGGCACCACCACGCGAATCCAAGGCGAGAGCGTGTCGGTGGCTTGCTGCCAAAGGTATCTCACCCTCACGCGGCCAATCTGCAGCGGGTCTTTCGTCTCAACCACGATGGCTTCCTGACCAGAGCTTTTCAGTGTGTGTGGAATGTCGTAGTGTGGTGGGAGTATGCGCACGGTGGCTTCCTTATCGAGTTTTATTCCCTTCCATTCCGAGGCTTTCAAAACTGGCACTGCCTCAATGTGGTGTGAGCTTTTGAACGTGTTGCCACTGCCGTCGTTTGAGGTGCTTATAGAGCCATGCAGGCGTGTCACGATATAATATGGTGCAAGTCCGTTGTTGAGCTTTAGTGCCTCGCCGAGCAACAGGTTTGGAATCTTGTCGGCATAGTCGATGCGCACTGTCCCTCGCTCCACCGCCTTTTCCAGACGCTCGATCTCCGAATAGAACTTGTTGAGGAATTTCTCTTCCGTAGTGTCCTTTATCGTCACTTTCTTGTCGTTTACAGTCCACACAGCCTTGTCTATTCCCACCTCCTCGGCATATTTCTCCTGAAGGCTGTTGAAGGCGTCTTCCGATTCTGTGGGTGAGGTCAGCCTTGCAAAAAGTTCCTTCCCAATAGGCACTACAACGCCTTTGGCAACGTCGGCAATGCCCTTGGCAGAGGAAATGGTATTGCCGATGTTTGTGTAGGCAAGGTCGGACAACCATGGCGAGCGGTCCTTGATGTAGTCGTTTTTCTTGTTCACGCGGTGCAGCTGCTCGTCGTCAACATAGCTTGGGATGAACATCGTGTCTTTTGCCTCGTTAATGCCTTTGTCGCTTTTTCCAACCTTTGTGTAGTCGCGCTCGAAATAGTCAACGCTGATGCCTATGCTGTCCTCGTTGTTCACGTCGGCGTAGGAGATTATGTAGTTGTTGCCCTCCAGCGTCTTGCTGTTGTCAAGCACGCCTTCTTTAAGTCCGAGGCAGAGCGTTCCGTTGTCGTGGTAGAGAAACTCGCCACAGCGCACGGCAACGCGGCGCACGAAGTCGTAGAAAGTCTCGTTGTACTGCACGAGATAAGGCTGCGGCAGCTCCCTATATATCTTTGGCTTCTTCTGTGTCTGTTGGTTCGTGTTGTCTTGCGACTGCTCACTTTTGCCGTAGTCGTTCAGATACTGAAGTCGCTCGGGGTTGTATTTAATCTCATCCTCCAGGAACTTGAACCTCTTGCGCGCCTCATAGCCAAGTATCTCAGCTCCGAACTGCAAGCCACCATACACCTTGCTATACTTGTTGAGCGTCATTGCCTTGTCGGGGCTGTAGCATTTCAGCGTCACATAGATGGTAGAGCCTTTCTGCCACAGGTTGTAACCACACACAATGTATTTCACGGCTATGTTCGACAACACATATTCCCTCTTGGGATGTATTTCACTGAGGTCGCCCGCGTCGAGCACTCCAACCACGTTTACCGTAGCGGGACGTTTTGGCGACGCGGTGGCAGTAGAGTCGTTGGGATTGGGGGCGTTGAAGAAACATTCCTTTATTGCCTGCATGTGTACGCTGCCCATAAATGCCTTTTGGCTCTTTGCCTTGATGGACATAGTGATAGAGAGCTCGCAGGGTTGGAAAACACGCTTGTCGTAGTCAATGCCAGTGACGTGGAACTCCAGTGTGTCCTCATCGTCGGTATTTTTTTCCCTATAGCAAATGCTGCACTCCTCGCTGCCAATCACGAGGAGCGTGTTCTTCTGTTTCGAGTAGTTGCTTCCGCCGTAGCATGGCATGTTATAGACAGAGTTCTTGTCCATAGCCACTGCCTTTCCCAGCTTGTCGGCATAAGCACGCGACTCAAACGACTTGTCGCATTTTAGCTCTTCGAGAAGGGCGGAAATGGTTGCCGTGTTGTAAACATAGTCGGTAAGGATAATGATATTGTCCATATTATTTTTGTTTGATGTGGTTATTCAATTTGCAAAGATAACAATTATTTTTTAAATACAGGACATTTCCTATGTAAAATTTTGCGCCCTAAAATGTAACATTTTGTCACATCTTGATTATCAACCACTTGCAAAAGCTATTTTTTTTGCCTCTACAAGTTACTGAATATCAGTTGGTGACAAAATGTTACATCTGTTTCCCCAAAATGTTACACGATTTATTTGCCCATCATACCTTTTTTATGTAACTTTGCACCAGATTTTTAACAATAGTTCGTTAAAAATTCAATATATAGCTAAGCAGCCTTGCGCTGCAAGC
>CAMAGM010000028.1 GCA_945833995.1 uncultured Prevotella sp. | reverse complement strand
TAATATAAGTTATTGATTTTGAGCGAGTTAAATATAAAATTAACGTAATATTGAAAGAATAATACTCCATTTAATAGAGATGGAGATTACTATCCTAATATTTATACCTTTCAGTCTTGCAATATCGAACTTGAAAACGACATAAGTCTTGCAAAGCCATCGGAGGGGGTGCCTGAAAATTTCGATGATAATTGGATTCCGATAGGTCATAAAGATAATAATTCATATTCATACCCATTTGCGGGATTTTTTGATGGTAAGGGTCATACCATAAGCAATTTGAAAGTGTCAGTGAGTTCTTACCAAACTAACGTATTTGCTGGTTTGATTGGATTTGCCAAAGGTCTTGAAGAAGGTAAACTTCTTTCAATAAAGAACCTGAACGTTACCGGCAGTAGTGTAGAAGGAGCGGAAATTATAGGAGGTATAGTCGGGTATGGTGAGGATGTTCAAATTTCTTGTTGTTCAAGCCAAATTGATGAGATTTCAATAAATGAAAATAATCCTTATCTAGAATGGAGTTTTTTAGGAGGCATAGCGGGTTCGCTTAAAAATAGTGAGATAAAGAACTGCTGGAGCAGTGGAAAGGTCTATTGTGAGAAGCTTAGTAATGGTGGTAGTTATGGCGGTGGTATAGTTGGAAAAATAGACTATAGTACTATATCTGATTCATATTCTACCGCCACTGTCACAGCCACTGGTGCAGGTGGTATAGCTAGTTATTCGGGAGCTAATACAACAATAAACAACTGCCTTGCATTGAATACTGGTGGCATCGTGGGATATAGTGATAGAGGGAGAATATGGGCAAGAGATAATAGTGACTATCCTGTGACAGCTACAGACAATTACGCTTCTATCTTAGTGAAGCTATACTCGGATGAGGATAGAGAATATGAAAGCTCAATTGACGAAACAAAAGCTTACGACGGAAAGAAATGTACATATAAAAAACTCGATGCCTTGTTTGGCAGCAATGAAAACTTTACATTCGACGGAACTTATCTTCCACAGCTGAATGCAATTATTGATAAAACGCAGCTGGAAGTAAACGCATACCTTGGCAGCAAGAATATTACGAATAACGTTAGCGACAAACTCATCGTACAGAAAGCGGAAATCCCTGGCGAGGAAGTGGAGATTGTTGACAATCCGAACGATTGGTATAAAGTAACAGGAGTGACTCTTACAGGTGCTACTCTTTCAAACACCGACGGTAGATATACATTCACTATGCCAGATAATGAGGTTACTGTCAGTTGGTGCACTATTGTAGAGATGGACACTTGGGAAAAATATGGTATGTATGCCGTGAAGGACACTGACTATGCAATATCTGCAGATGGAAAGACCTATACCATAAAAACAGCCCAAGGCTTGGCTTGGGTGGCATACGTCACTAACAACGGAATGACTGGCGATGGTTATCCTGCAAGTGCAGGCTTTAAGGGTTGCACTGTTGAACTTGGCAACGACCTTAGCCTTGCACAGCCTACAGGTTTTCCCATTGGTTTTGCCTCTTGGACGCCGATAGGAACAAGCACCAATCCTTTCTTGGGAACTTTCGATGGCAAATACAAGGCAATTAGCGGATTGAAAGTGACTGGCGCAGAGAGTGCTGGCTTGTTTGGATATGTTGGCAAATATGTGGATGCTGATAATGAGACAAAGGGCTATATAAGCAATATCGGCATAAACGGAGCAAATGTTACAGGCTCAAAGTATGCTGGTGCTTTAGTGGGACGTTTATATGGCACAATGGAGCGTTGCTGGAGTAGCGGTAGCGTGACTGCTACATCTTCAGAAACACAGACAGCAGAAGCCGCTGGCGGTTTGGTAGGTGAGGCAACTGATGGCTCTACTATTTCTAATTGCTATTCCACTGCCACAGTCACTGCCCCATTTGCAGGCGGTGTTGTGGGCAGTATTAACGGTAAGTTTGAATATTGCTATGCTACTGGAAAGGTGACATCTAATGGCACTCCTTCAAGTGGCAGTGGTGCGGCTGGCGGTGTTTGTGGACTGTTAAATACTTCCACAGATGCAGAAATCAACAACAACTTTGCATTCAACAAGGATGGTATTGTAGCACAGGAAAGTGGTAGTGTTGGTAGAATCATAGGTAATGTCAGTGCTGGTGGTACCATAACTTATACCGACAACTATGCCTCTGTATTGATTGCTGGCACCTGGAGTGAAACAAATATAGAGACTTGTACATACGACAAATTGAATCTTTTGAGTCAAGATAATACTGCATTTAAGTCTGACACGACTTATCTTCCTAAACTCGTTGATGGTTCTTCAAACGTTATGTCAGGGCAAGAAGATTTGAAGATTCTCGATTACATTGGCGGTGGTAGTATTACTGTTACGTCAAGTGGAAATTTCAATTTTAGCGCAACAAAAGAGTCTGCTATTTTTGGCGATACGGTTAAGTTTACTGTAACTCCAAAAAGCGAGTGGTATTATATAGTTAGCGTGAAGGTGAACAAAGTTGATGGTAATGGTTCTTTAGGCGATGAAGTACACCTTTCCCAACCGAGCGGCACGTATTCATTCACCATGCCAGAAACGCCAGTAAAGATTACTGTAACCATTGAAGCCATCGACACTTGGAAAGAGTATGCTGAGGGAGCAGTGAGTGGCACTGACTACATTAAAGATGGAACTACATACACCATTAAGACCGCCCGCGGCCTGGCTTGGGTGGCTTACGTCACGAACAATGGAAGGACCTCAGGCTCTGGTGACATTTATCCTGGAAGTGCTGGCTTTGGGGGACACACTATAAACCTTGCGAATGACATCCGCATTACAAAACCTGCAGAAGCTCCCGACGGTTGGGCTACGTGGACTCCGATAGGAACAAGCTCCAAGCCTTTCTTGGGCACTTTCGATGGCAACAACCATGTAGTTAGCAACCTAAAAGTGTCTGGTTTTGGGAGTGCTGGATTGTTTGGATTTGTTGGCAAATCAACAGAAAGCAAACAGGGCAAGATAAGCAATCTTGGCGTTGATGGAGCAGACGTTAAGGGAACAACGTATGCTGGTGTTATTGCGGGACAGCTATACGGCACTATGGAGAAATGCTGGAGTAGCGGTAGCGTGAAAGTTCCTGGAACAGGTGCTGAAGCAGGTGGCGGCTTGGTAGGTACCGCCATTGACGACTCTACTATTTCTAATTGCTATTCCACTGCAACAGTCACTGCCCCACTTGCAGGTGGTGTTGTAGGCAGTTTAATTGGAACTCTGGAATATTGCTATGCTACAGGAAAGGTAATATCGGCAAGATCGGTAACAACTGGTGGTTTTTACAATCCTACGTATGGCCCAGCAGGTGGTATTTGTGGTATTGTTAGTAACGTAGCTATTATCAACAACTGCCTTGCTATGAACGCTGACGGTATTACTGGTGGCACAACAGGAAGAATATGGGGAGAAGGTAGTATTACAGGTAGCTCTAACTATGCCTCAACGAAGATTAGCGGCACTTGGACATCTGGTGCGGCAGGAAAAGACGGCGAAGGCGTAGAATATAGCGGTTACATCAGCTATGTGAAGGGAAATTGGTCGCAAGATGTGTGGACGATAAGCAACAAGAACCTGCCTCAGTTGAATGGCATGAGTGGACAGCCTACATTGTCACGAGAGACATATATGGAGGTTGACGTAGTTACTATTACGATTACTCCACCTTCGTGCGGAAGAATAGAGGTATATCAGGATGGCGAGAAGTTAGAGCCAGACAGCGAGAACAAGATTGAGGTTGCAAATGGCTCGACAGTTACCATAAAGGCAGTAGCCAACTCTGGCTACGGCTTCTCTTGGCTGAAGATTGACGAAGTGCAGCAGCAGGGGGCTACGGTGGAGAACTATGCAGTGAATGACGACATTACGCTCTCTGCCTCGTTCTACTACATTATCCCAAGCGTATTCATGTATGACGACGTTTGCTACGAGAAGCGTTGGGACGCTAACTATTGGGAGGAGGTGACGGTGAGAAACCTCAACTACTTCTACTACGACAAGCACTACACTGGCGACTTGGAGCTTCCGGAGAAAGTGGAATACTATGGTTCATACTATAAGGTGACTGCCATCAACGAGCGTGCTTTCAGCGGAAGCAGTGAGCTGAAGAGCGTTGTGCTGCCATCGGTGATGAACAAGATAGGCAGCTATGCCTTTGAGGGTTGCACGGGGTTGGAGAAACTCGTGGTGAAGAGTCCGTCGGCGGCAACGAGGGCGGCAACGACAGAGCCAACGGTGCCAACAGTTGACGAGCATGCCTTCGACGACATCTGCGAGACAGCCGTGCTATATGTGCCCGAGAACTGGAAAGAGGCGTTCAAGGCATCCCCAGAGTGGCGCAAGTTCTTCGCAGTGAAGGAGCAGCGCGAGGACGGCACCGTGCTTGCAGAGCTTACAATGACCTCCACCTACGGCGGCAAGCTCTCGGTTGGCGAGATAGTGTCGGAGAGCGACACGAGGATAGTGAAAGTGGCAGAGGGCTCGAGTGTGACCGTAGAGGTGACACCTCGCGAGGGCTACATGCTGACGAACCTGAGCTACGACGGCACAGACGTTATGGACCAGTTGGTTGACGGCAAGCTGACGCTGACAAGCATCAGTGGTGAGAAATACATCACTGCCGTGTTTGGCATCGACACAGGCATCGGCGGCACTGGTGCCTCAAGCCAGAAGGTGTATGTGAAGGACGGCAGGATAGTTGTTGATGGCGTAGCCGCCGGCGAGGAGATTTTCATCTACAACACGGCAGGACAGTTGCTGAGTCGCGAGGTAGCAAATGGCGCTGCTATGAGTTTCGCAAAGGAAACAGGCGTAGTCTATGTCATTAAGATTGGAAGAAAGACAATAAAGCTGCAGCTTTAGTAAAAATAATGCAGACGACAACGTGAGAACGTCGCCTACAGTCTTTGAAATGCTACTCTCCAAAAGTGATACATCACATCGCATTTTGGGGACTTGAAACCTTATAATCCCCCAAAACGGCAACTTTTTTGTTGTTTTTGGGGATTATAAGTTTTTTTTCGAATATTTACACCCAAAATACGCATATTATGATAATAGGTAGAGAAAAGGCCATGATTTCCGTTTATGGCATTGCTCACACAGGATATTGGAACACCGTCCAAAGCGAAGTGACGGCAGACAACCTTTTTATGGAATGAAGAGCGGTAGAAATTTCCAACTCCTAATTCTTAATTTCTAATTTTTAATTTTTAATTTTTAATTTTTAATTCTTAATTCTTCATTTATAAAGTTCCCTCAGCACAGGAAGGGAGTTGAGGTCGGGGAAGTCGGGGAGGTGGCAGCGGTAGTAGATGATGAGGATGTCGAGGAGGCGGTTGCGATTGGTGTGTGAGAGGCGGAAGAGGTGCATGGTGCGGAAGGTCATTCGCATCATGGTGCCTATAAGGGCTGACTCCGTGACGTTGAGATAGTCCTTGTGCGGCGGCACCACGTTGACGAAGGTGCTGCCACGGAGGTCGAAAAGGTCGCCCTCGGTGTAGTCCTCAAGATTGGGCATGAAGCCAAGGAATAGAGGGAGGCGGAGAAGGAAGACGACGTGGAAGTTGGCATAGTCGGCATCGGCAAGGTCGAGGAACTGGATGCTGTCGGCAATATAGTCGAACAGCGGCTGGTTTGCCTGCTCACCCTTCAGGGCGTGGTAGAGGAACTCGGCAGTGAAGAGTGCGATGGCAGTCTTGTCTGGCTGGAATGGAATTGACGACATAGGATAGGAGATGGAAGCGTCGATGAGTTTCTGCAGTCCAGAGCGCTGTCTTACGTCCACTTCAATATATAATAAGGTGAGTGGCGCGAAAAGTGTCTTGCGGAACTTCGCCTTCCTTGAGTTTGAGACAGTGACGGCTACTGACAGCCTTCCACAGTCGAGAGTGTAGAAATCGACTATGAGACGGTTGTCGTTGTACTTGAAGGAATGTAGCACTATGGCCTTCGTTTTTATCTGCATATCACGCCGTTAAGTTGCTTTGAGAGATGAAATTGTGGGCAAAGATACACAAAAAAGGCGTAAATGACTGTGGAAAAGAGGAAAAAATGGCAAAATAATGAAATTTTTTCCGAAAATATTTGTGGGAATGAAATAAAAGACGTAACTTTGCACCCGCAAAATCGGCGCATGGTCCCTTCGTCTATCGGTTAGGACGAGAGATTTTCATTCTCTAAAGAGGAGTTCGACTCTCCTAGGGACTACTAAAAATAGAAAAAAAAGAATAAATAACAAGATGGCAAATCACAAATCATCATTAAAGAGAATCCGCCAGGACAAGAAAAAGGCGCTGCATAACAAGTATTATGCAAAGACGATGCGCAACGCTGTTCGCAAGTTGCGTGCTCTCACAGACAAGGAAGAGGCTGTGAAGTTGTATCCAAGTGTACAGAAGATGTTGGATAAGTTGTCGAAGACAAACATCATCCACAAGAACAAGGCTGCGAACATAAAGTCAAGCCTCGCTCTCCACATCAACAAGCTGGGATAAAATCAGAACAACCGCAATACAATGCAGGTTGCACCCTCATAGGGTGTGACCTGTTTTTTTATGGAGTTAAGTTGAAGGAGTTAAGGAGTTGAAGGAGTTAAACTTTAATTTCCCGTTTTTTGTATTTTTTGCCCCAATTATTTCTCTATTTCAGATTTTTATTGTAACTTTGCGCAATAATTTTGACTATTAAAGAAATGGCAGAAGACATAACCAAAGAAAGTAATTACTCTGCGAGTAACATTCAGGTGCTCGAGGGTCTTGAGGCCGTGCGCAAACGCCCGGCTATGTATATTGGCGACATAAGCGAGAAGGGTCTCCACCACCTCGTGAACGAGACTGTGGATAACTCCATAGACGAGGCGATGGCGGGCTATTGCACCCACATCGAGGTGACCATCAACGAGGACGAGTCGATAACGGTGCAGGACAACGGACGCGGTATCCCGGTGGATGAGCACGAGAAGCTGCACAAGTCAGCCCTTGAGGTGGTGATGACGGTGCTGCATGCCGGCGGTAAGTTCGACAAGGGCTCATATAAGGTCAGCGGTGGTCTGCATGGCGTGGGCGTGAGCTGTGTGAACGCCTTGTCAACAAGAATGCTCTCGCAGGTGTTCCGTGACGGGAAGATCTATCAGCAGGAATATGAGAAGGGCAAGCCGCTCTATCCAGTGAAGGTGGTGGGCGAGACAGAGCTGCGCGGTACGCGCCAGCAGTTCTGGCCAGACCCAACGGTGTTCACAACCACGACATACAAATATGACATCATTGCGAAGCGTATGCGTGAGCTGGCATACCTGAACGCAGGAATAACGATAACACTCACCGACATGCGTCCCGACGAGGAGGGGAAGACCCGCCAGGAGGTGTTCCACGCCAAGGACGGACTGAAGGAGTTTGTGCGCTACGTTGACCGTCACCGCACACATCTGTTCGACGACGTGATCTACCTGAAGACCGAGAAACAGGGCGTGCCAATAGAGGTGGCAGTGATGTACAACACCGACTACACGGAGAACATACACTCGTATGTGAACAACATCAATACCATAGAGGGCGGTACGCACCTTGTGGGCTTCCGCATGGCACTCACCCGCACGCTGAAGAAATATGCCGATGCCGACCCTGTGATATCGAAGCAGATTGAGAAGGCCAAGATAGAGATTGCGGGAGAGGACTTCCGCGAGGGACTTACGGCGGTGATCTCGATAAAGGTGGCAGAGCCACAGTTTGAGGGTCAGACAAAGACGAAGCTCGGAAACTCTGAGGTGGCTGGTGCAGTGCAGCAGGCAGTGGGCGAGGCACTGACATACTATCTTGAGGAGCACCCGAAGGAGGCAAAGCAGATTTGCGACAAGGTGATTCTCGCCGCAACAGCACGAATAGCAGCACGCAAGGCAAGGGAGAGCGTGCAGAGAAAGAACCCGATGACGGGTGGCGGACTGCCAGGAAAACTTGCCGACTGCTCAAACAAAGACCCGAAGGAGTGTGAGATATTCCTCGTGGAGGGAGAATCCGCCGGAGGTTCGGCAAAGCAGGGACGCGACCGCTACACCCAGGCTATACTGCCACTGAGGGGAAAGATCCTTAACGTGGAGAAGGTGATGTGGCACAAGGTGTTTGAGAGCGAGTCGGTGATGAACATAATCCAGAGCATCGGCGTGCGCTTCGGCGTTGACGGCGAGGGTGACAAGGAGGCAAACATCGACAAGCTGCGCTACGACAAGATAATAATAATGACCGACGCCGACGTCGATGGCTCACACATCGACACGCTGATCATGACACTGTTCTACCGCTTCATGCCAAAGGTGATACAGGAGGGACACCTCTACATTGCCACTCCCCCACTCTACCTCTGCACCTACAAGAACAAGGCAAAGGAGTATTGCTACACCGACCAGCAGCGTCAGGCATTCCTCGACAAGTGGGGCAACGGCGTTGAGGACGGAAAGACAATACACACCCAAAGATACAAAGGTCTTGGTGAGATGAACCCAGAGCAGCTCTGGGAGACCACCATGAACCCCGAGACCCGACTGCTGAAGCAGGTGACGATAGAGAACGCCGCCGAAGCCGATGAGATATTCTCAATGCTCATGGGCGACGACGTGGAGCCACGACGCGAGTTCATAGAGAAGAACGCAACTTATGCTAATATTGACGCGTAAAAAAAATAAAAATTAAAGATTAAAGATTAAGAATTAAGAGAAATAGTGATGGCATTACTAACTTTCTTAATTCTTAATTTTTAACTCTTAACCTCAATATCTTCCCAAATAAATAACCTACAAAATTCACTATTATGTCCAAAACTGCTATCCTCGTATTATCTGTTGTTCTTTCCATCGCGGCAACGGCACAGAACATTCCGCTGAAACTGTGGTATGACAGACCTGCGGAATATTTTGAGGAGTCGATGCCTATTGGCAACGGCAAGATGGGTGCCCTCGTCTATGGCGGCACCGACGTGAACACCATTTACCTCAACGACATAACGATGTGGACAGGACAACCTGTTGACCACAACGAGGACGCTGGGGCATCACGCTGGATTCCAGAGATTAGGAAGGCTCTGTTCAACGAGGACTATGCGCTGGCTGACTCGCTACAGCTGCACGTGCAGGGACATAACTCGCAGTTCTACCAGCCCCTGCTGACCATGGAGATAGAGGACATTGAGCAGACAAAGCCGAGAGGTCGCACGCCGGCAAGCGAGACAACGAGCTACTACCGCGAACTTGACCTCAACCAAGCGATATGCCGCGACAGATACACACTGGAGGGCGTGACCTACGAGCGCGAGTATTTCGCATCTAATCCCGACAAGGTAATTGCCATAAGGATGAAGGCAAGCAAGACGGGGGCAATAAACTGCCGCATAACACTGACGGGACAAACGCCACACGCCACAAAGGCATCGGCAAACCAACTGACAGTGACAGGACATGCCACGGGCGACGAGATGCAGTCGATACACTTCTGCTCGATACTGACAGCCAAGGCAGACAGGGGACAGGTGAACGCCAAGGACTCGATGATAACCATACTCGGAGCTACGGACGTGACACTGTATTTCGTAAACGAGACAAGCTTCAACGGTAGCGACAAGCACCCAGTGAGACAGGGTGCCGACTATCTTGCCAATGCTGCCGACGACGCATGGCACCTCGTGAACTTCACCTATGAGCAGCTGCGCGACCGACACTTGAGCGACTATATGGAGATTTTCAGCCGCTTCAAGCTACGTCTCGGCAATCCTACCTTCGACGACACGCGCACCACGGCGCAACAGCTGCTTGACTACACCGACAACAAAGGCGGCAACAACTACCTCGAAACACTTTACACGCAATATGGCCGCTACCTGCTCATCAGCAGTTCGCGCACACTGGGCGTGCCAGCCAACCTGCAGGGCTTGTGGACACCACACCTCTGGTCGCCTTGGCGAGGCAACTACACGGTGAACATAAACCTTGAGGAGAACTACTGGCCCGCAGAGGTGGCAAACCTGAGCGAGATGACAGTGCCATTGGACGGATTCATTCGCAACTTGGCAGCCAACGGAGCCTACACGGCAAAGAACTACTACGGCATCGACCGTGGCTGGTGCTCAAGCCACAACAGCGACATCTGGGCAATGACAAACCCCGTGGGCGAGAAGAACGAGAAGCCTGAGTGGGCAAACTGGAACTTGGGCGGCGCATGGCTCGTGAATGCGCTCTGGGAGCACTATCTATATACGATGGACCGCGACTATCTCAAGACGACCGCCTACCCGCTGATGAAGGGCGCGGCGGAGTTCTGCCTCGCATGGCTCATAGACAACCCCAAGAAGCCCGGGGAACTGATAACCGCGCCATCGACATCGCCCGAGAACGAATACAAGACCACCGAGGGCTACCACGGCATGACATGCTACGGAGGAACTGCTGACCTTGCCATAATACGCGAGCTGTTCAAGAACACAGCCGCCGCGGCACTTGCCCTTGGCTGCGACGAGGATTTGCGGAAGCAGATAGCCGATGCCACGGCAAAGCTGCACCCATACACGATAGGAAGCCGGGGCAACCTGCAGGAATGGTACTACGACTGGGAGGACTGGGACTGGCAACACCGCCACCAATCGCACCTCATAGGTCTTTACCCAGGCAGCCACATCACCGCCGCACAGCCAGAACTCATGGCGGCTTGTCAGAAAACGTTGGAGATAAAGGGTGACAACACCACTGGGTGGAGCACTGGCTGGCGCATAAACCTCTGGGCACGACTCGGCAAGCCAAAGGAGGCATACCACATATTCCAGAAACTGCTTACATACGTAAGCCCTGACAAATATGAGGGCAAGGACCGCCGACGCTCTGGCGGAACATACCCAAACCTATTCGACGCGCACCCACCATTCCAGATTGACGGAAACTTCGGCGGCACGGCAGGCGTATGTGAGATGCTGCTGCAAGGCGACGGCACGACGATAACACTGCTTCCCGCACTGCCAGAGGAATGGAGCGAGGGACAGGTGAGCGGCATCTGCGCCCGTGGAGGCCATGTGGTGGATATGACATGGAGCAACGGCAAGGTGACGGAGTTGAGCGTGAGGTCGTGCCGCGACGGAAAACTGACCTTGGTATATAACGGTACGACAAAGACAATAAAGACTAAAGCGGGCGCAAGTCAGAAGGTATTATGATTCGACTTCTCCTTATCGTCGTAGCTACGATAATGAACATAGCATCGGCAAGAGCCGTGGGATGGACCCGACAGTGGGTTTGTGCCGACGACTCTTGCCGTGAGTCGCAAATATGGTTCCTCCGCACCCTCTGCCTACCCCACCGACCTGCCGAGGCATATATCCATGCCGCGAGCAACGGAAGGATAATAGTGTATGTGAATGGCTACAACACCACAACAGACGTGCTTGCCCCATACCGCAACGGCGACACCTCGCTGCAAGGCATTACCTGCGACGCCATGCCATACATAGACGGCGACACCTGCCTCATTGCCGTATGGTACTCGCCTTTCCTGAAAGGGCATGAGGGGAAACAACTCTCACTTACGCTATACGGGAAATACACCGATGGCAAGCCTTTCGCCTTCACCACCGACGGCAACTGGTCGTGGGCATTGGCACCAGCCACCACACTGCACTCGCCGCACGAGACGGAGCAGATAAACTCAAGGGCAATGCGGGCGAACTGGAACATCGACGGACTGCCCATGCCCATGCTTCGCCCCGTGAAGTCGGAAGTGGCTACGGACATGGTGGGGGAATATCGTCCGCGACACATCAGGAAGACCTATTCCTGCCGCCTTGCCAACAGCAGTGCCACAACACTCACCTATCTATCCCCATTCCCCTTCCATGGTTGGGCACGGGTGACGCTGCGGGGCATGAAGCCAGGGACGCAGATAACGGTTAATGGACTTTACTACACCTGCAATGGGCAGATGGACGAGCAGGCATGCCGCCGCTTCACCATTCCTCCATATACCACGACAACGATAAAAATAACGTCGCCAAGTGGCATTAAGGTGAGTAACGTTATGAGTGTTGAGGCTATTGATATATGGTAGTAAAAAAATAAGGTAGGCGGCGTTTCGGAAATAAAAATAAAAGTTTTTGGACTTTTATTTTGTATTTCACTCAACTTGCACTACCTTTGCACCACGAAAAATGAAATAAACGAAAAAAATATATGGAAAAAGTAATCCTCACAGGCGACCGCCCAACAGGTAAACTCCACTTGGGACACTATATTGGCTCTCTGCGCCGGAGAGTGGAACTGCAGAATGCAGGAGATTTCAGCAAGATGTTTGTGTTCATGGCTGACGTTCAGGCACTGACCGACAATGCCGACAATCCTGAGAAGATACGCCAGAACATCATTGAGGTGGCTCTCGACTATCTCGCAGCAGGTCTCGACCCAGAGAAGTGCATACTGTTCATACAAAGCCAGATACCGGAATTGGCAGAGCTAACCACCTATCTGATGAACCTCATCACCGTGAGCCGCGTACAGCGCAACCCAACGGTGAAGACGGAGATAAAGATGCGCAACTTCGAGGCAAACATACCACTTGGCTTCTTCTGCTACCCAGTGAGCCAAGCTGCCGACATAACCCTGTTCAAGGCAACCACAGTGCCTGCAGGAGAAGACCAGGAACCTATGCTTGAGGTAACACGCGAGCTCGTACGCCGCTTCAACCAGACCTACGCCCCAGTCCTGGTAGAGCCAGAGATAATGTTGCCTGAGAACGCTACGGCACGCCGACTGCCTGGAACTGACGGTAAAGAGAAGATGAGCAAGAGCCTCGGCAACTGCATCTATCTGAGCGACTCGGCAAACGACGTATGGAAGAAGGTGAAGAAGATGTCGAACGGTGAGCCACGAATGAGCATGGACGAGCCGGGACACCTTGAGGGCAACGCCGTGTTCACCTATCTTGAGGCCTTCAGCACCGATGAGGACTTTGCCGCTTTCTGGCCCGAATACAAGAACCTGGAGGAACTGAAGGAACACTATGTTCGCGGAGGAATAGGCGACGGCACTTGCAAGAAGTTCCTCAACGAGGTGCTCAACAAGTTCCTTGAGCCTATGCGCCAACGCCGTCATGAGTTTGAGCAGGACATTCCCGAGATATACAACATACTGAAGAAAGGTACGGAGAAAGCCCGCGAGACCGCCGCACAGACAATGGACGAGGTGCGCAAGGCAATGCAGATAAACTATTTCGACGACATAGAGCTGATAAACAGCCAAGCTGCGAAATACAGGAAATAGGACAAACAAAAAAAGTGACTGGAAACAGTCACTTTTTTGTTTCAAAGGTCGGGATGAGGCGACTCGAACGCCCGACCCCTACGTCCCGAACGTAGTGCGCTACCAACTGCGCTACATCCCGATTTGTTGTTTGCGGATGCAAAGGTACATTATTTTTTTGAAATGCGTGCAAGTTTTGCAATAAAAAAGATAAAATCAGAGCTTTTCTGTCAGTTGTGACAGTTTTATACCGTTGCTTCCCTTTATAAGGATATAAAATCCCTTCGGTTCCCTCGCCGCTACCTCTGCCTTTACTTCCTCAACATCGGTGAACTTCCGGAATGGGCATCGGGTCTTGGCAAACTCAGGACCAACGAGCCAGATATTCTCCAAACCGGTCTCCACAAGGAAATCCACAATCTTCTGATGCTCCTCATCGCTCGACTCGCCAAGCTCGCGCATGTCGCCAAGGATAGCCATCTTTGGATTGACAGCCATGTCGCGGAAATTCTTCAGTGCCGCCATCATGCTCGTAGGGTTGGCGTTGTAGGCATCAACAATGAGATGGTTGTCGGCGGTCTCAGTGAGCTGCGAGCGGTTGTTGCTTGGCACATAGTTTGCCAAGGCATGGTCTATCTGACTTGGCGCAACACCAAAGGTGAGACCAACGCAGACAGCGGCAAGCATGTTGTAGATGTTGTAGCTGCCGATAAGGTGCGACTGCACCTCATGGCTTTCCTTGCCGTCGGTCCAGCGGAACTTAAGGAACGGAGCACAAGAGACGACCTCACCCTTAACCCTAAGGTTGTCGCCACAAGTGCCATAGGCTATAAGCTCCAAACCGTCGGCAATGCCCATAAGATGAGCGTTGCCGGCATCGATGAACACCTTTGACTCCTTTTGCTTTCGCAGGAAATCGTATAACTCACCTTTCGTATGGACTACACCCTCGAAAGAGCCGAAGCCCTGAAGGTGCGCCTTACCCACGTTGGTAATCAAGCCATACTGAGGCTCGACAATCTCAACGAGAGTCTTTATGTCGCCGGGATGACTTGCTCCCATCTCAATGACTGCAATCTCATGGGTGGCGTTGAGGCGGAACAGGGTCTTTGGAACACCCACATCGTTGTTGAAATTGCCCTGTGTGTAAAGGACATTGAAGCGCTGGGAGAGCACCGTTGAGACAAGTTCCTTGGTGGTTGTCTTGCCGTTGGTACCAGTGATGCCAATCACAGGAATGTCGAACTGACGGCGATGGTGACGTGCCAACTGCTGGAACGTCCTAAGGCAGTCGTCAACCACGATATAGCGTGGGTCGGGCTTTCCCGAGGCATCAGGGGCGGCATACTCCGGTTCGTCAACAACAGCAAAGGCGCATCCCTTCTCCAAAGCCGAGGCGGCAAACTTGTTTCCATCGAACGACTCTCCCTTCAGTGCTATGAAGATTGAGCCGGCGGGACAGTCACGGCTGTCGGTGGTGATGACAGGGTGACTTTTGTATATCTCATAAAGTTGTTCTATATCCATTCTTCACATTTTTGTGCAAAAGTACATCAAAAATAGCATTCAGCGAAGAGAAAGAAGATAATTTTTGCAAAATAAACCACATTTATTTTGTATTTCGCCCAACTTGTGCTACATTTGCAAGAGAATAAAAAAACAATCTTAAGAAAAATGCAAAATTCAATAAATGTTGGTGGAAAGCTGATGAGCCTCGACAGACCACAGGTGATGGGCATTCTCAATGTCACTCCCGACTCTTTCTATGCGGGTAGCCGCAAGCAGACAGAGAGGGAGATAGCCGAGCGAAGCGACCAAATAATAGCCGAGGGAGCAACGATGATCGACATCGGTGCATTCTCCACGCGCCCCGGTGCACCAGAGGTGAGCGAGGAGGAGGAGATGGCACGCTTGCGCCACGGACTTGAGATAGTACGCCGACAGCAGCCAGACGCTGTGCTGTCAGTCGATACGTTCCGTCCCGACGTGGCACGAATGGCGGTTGAGGAATATGGTGTAGCCATTATCAACGACGTGTCGGAGGGTGGACTGACAGGTGTGGTGAACACCCCGTTGGAGCAGGAGGAAGGCCCATATCCCGCAATATTCCGTATGGTGGCTCGCCTTGGTGTTCCCTACATCCTCATGTCAGTGAAGCCAACCGTTGAGGATATGCTCATGGCTTTCTCCCGTGAGGTGCAACAGTTGCGCGACTTGGGTGTGAAGGACATAATCCTCGACCCCGGTTTCTGTTTCGGAAAGACACTGGAGCAAAACTACCAGCTGCTGGCAAACATGGAGAAACTGGAGGCACTTGACTTGCCGCTCCTTGTGGGAGTATCGCGCAAGACGATGATATTCAAGCTCCTCGGCACCGACCCTATGGGTTCTCTTAATGGCACGACAGTGCTACACACTATAGCATTGCAGAAGGGTGCGTCGATATTGCGTGTCCACGACGTGAAGGAAGCTGTTGAAACTATAAAAATAACAAGCGCATGTTTTTCGAATTTGGCTTAAAGGACGTCATCGACATTTTCCTTGTCGCGATGATGCTCTACTACCTCTACCGCCTGATGAAGGAGTCGAGCTCGCTCAACGTCTTCATAGGAATACTGGTGTTTGTCGTCTTGTGGCTATTTGTGTCGCAAGTGTTGGAGATGCGCCTTTTGGGAAGCATCATGGACAAGTTGGTCAGTGTGGGAGTGATAGGCCTCATTGTCCTTTTCCAAGAAGAGATACGGAAATTCCTCTATACGCTTGGAGCACACCAGAGGATGCGTATGCTCATGCGGATATTCTCGTCGGGGAAAAAGGATAAGACCGAGCACGACAAGGAGACGATAGTGCCCATCGTGCTTGCCTGCATGAACATGTCGAAGCGCAAGGTGGGAGCGTTGATTGTGATAGAGCGCGACTCGCCACTCGACGATATAGTGAAGACCGGCGACCTGATAGACGCAAACATCAACCAACGCCTCATAGAGAACATCTTCTTCAAGAACTCGCCCCTTCACGACGGTGCGATGATCATCTCACACAAGCGAATAAAGGCAGCAGGATGTATCCTTCCCGTATCGCACGACATGGACATACCGAAGGAACTTGGATTGCGCCACCGTGCTGCCATGGGAATGTCGCAGGACGGCGACAGCGTAGTGATTGTGGTTTCGGAGGAGACAGGAGCCATATCCACGGCAATAAAGGGACAATTCCAGTTGCGCCTCTCAGCCGAGAAACTGGAAAGCATACTGACCAAGGAACTTATCTGAGCAATGCCTTTGTGCCAAAGACCCTCGACAAGCCTAACTTGTCGAGCAAGAGGGCTATTGCCAAACTTCCTACAAAGCCCAATAGGATTGTCACTGCTGCATGGGTTATACCTGTGGGGTCAAAGGCAAACAAGGGCAAGTAGAACTTTGACACCATAGTGAAGATGGGGTGGAAAATGTAGATTGGCAAGGTGTTCCTGCCCGCATAGTCCATCAAATTCCTCAGCCTCGTGGGAGTGACCCCACGACACCATACCAAGAACGATATTGCGAAGAATGGGAGCAAGAGGCATAGCCACTTGTTCCATAGGTCGCGCTGCATTATGAGCATGAGGAATGGAAGCAAGGCGTAGGGAGAGGGCATGAAGGCTTTTAGGAACGGCACGCCCAACTGCCGCAACGCCACACCTATGAGATAGAGCGACGCGTCGCCAAACGTGAGTAGGGGAATGAGCGATGCCTCAACATAGAGCAGGAAGGCGAATAGGGCGAGACGTGATGCAACGCCAAGCCTTTTGCCAAGGAAATGGAACGCCACATAATATGCCACGCCACACACTATCATGTCGTAGAAGAACCAGTAGGGACCTATGGAGGTGACAAAAAGCCTTTCTGCTATAGCCGCCACGCTTAGCTCTGTCAGCCCATCCCTAACGGGAAGGAACAGCGACATCAGCGAGAAGGCTGTCACCATGATGGCGTAGGGCAACGTGATGCGCATCAGGTAGAGGGAGAAATCCCTTGGGGACTTCTCCACATTGACAAGATAGCCTGTGATGATGAGGAAAGCGGGCATGAAAAAGGTGAACATGCTCGTCTTGAAGTCAGGGTGAAGCGTGCCGAAATTCACTACATGCACGAGAATGACTATCGCCATGAGCACACTCCTCACGAAATCTATCTCAACACACTTTCTCATTTCTCCTTTACGTCGAGAGTTCTTGCCAAGCCACCCTCGCTCGTTTCCTTGTAGAGGGATGGCAGGTCGTGTCCTGTCTGCTTCATCACGCTGATGACCTTGTCGTAGGACACACGGTGGATGCCATCGGAGAACGAGGCGTAGATATTGCTGTCGAGGGCTCTTGCAGCTGCAAAGGCATTTCGCTCGATGCATGGAATCTGGACAAGGCCGCATACAGGGTCGCAAGTCATGCCGAGGTGGTGCTCAAGTCCCATCTCTGCGGCATACTCAATCTGCGATGGGCTGCCGCCAAAGAGCTGGCATGCCGCAGCCGAGGCCATGGCGCAAGCCACGCCGACCTCTCCCTGACAACCTACGTCGGCACCCGATATAGAGGCGTTGGTCTTTGCCACATTGCCCATTATTCCCGCCGTGGCTATGGCATGGATTATCTTTTCGTCGCTGAAATTGTGTCCGCGTGAGAGATGGTAGAGCACTGCCGGCAACACGCCGCATGAGCCGCAAGTGGGGGCAGTGACGATAGTGCCTCCTGAGGCATTCTCCTCACTCACGGCGAGGGCATAGCTATAGACAAGACCGCGCGTCTGCAGGTTGCGCTGATAGCCCGATGCCTTGACATAGTAGGTGCTTGCCTTGCGCGACAGGTTTAGCGGCCCTGGCAGCCTTCCCTCAGTATTGATGCCGCGCTCCACGGCAGCCTGCATGGCTTTCCACACCTTCATGAGATAGTCCCATATCTCAGGACCTTCGGTAATATCGACATACTCCCAATAGCTGCGACCATTGTCGTAGCACCATTTCATTATCTCCGTCATGGTGCTCATGTCATACACGTCGGCTGGCTCATTCTCTTTGCTGTCAGCCTTTCCCTCAGAGAGTGCACCGCCGCCAACACTGTAAACCGTCCAGTCGTCGAGTGTTTCCCCGTTTGCGCCCTTGGCAATGAAGCGCATGCCATTGGGGTGGAATGGCAGGAACACCGTTGGTTCCCACAACAGCTCTACCTCTGCCACGGGCGACAATACCTCTACTATGGCACGGTCTGTCTGGTGTCCCTTTCCTGTTGCGGCAAGACTGCCATAAAGGGTCACCTCAAATGCTTTTGCCTCTTGATTGCGCTCAAGGAATATCTGAGCGGCTCGCTGTGGACCCATAGTATGGCTGCTTGAGGGTCCCTTGCCTATTCTGAATAATTCTCTTAGTGATTTCATATTTTGAAGGAAGGGTAGCTTTGCGATATTAAAGGATTAAAAATTAAAGTATTAGAGTTCGTTTGAAAAGTTTGAGGGGGTTGACTTTAGAAGTCAAAGGAGAGTTGGGTGTCTCCCAATAAGTTGAATGTGCGACGATGGTAGGGTGTAGGACCGAACTGTCTGATGGCGTCGCGGTGTTTTCTCGTTGGGTAGCCCTTGTTGCCATGCCAGTCATATTGTGGATATTCCTCGGCAAGTTTGTCCATATAGTCGTCGCGGTAGGTCTTTGCGAGTATGCTGGCGGCGGCAATGGAGAGATATTTCCCATCGCCCTTCACTATTGTGGTATGTGGCAGGTCGTTATAGGGCTTGAACCTGTTTCCGTCAACTATTATTGCCTCTGGGCGCACCTTCAGCTGGTCGAGAGCTCGGTGCATGGCAAGTATTGAGGCATTGAGTATGTTCACCTTGTCGATCTCCTCTGGTGTAACAATGCCTACAGCCCAAGCCACGGCATCGCGCTCAATCACCTCCCTCAAGGCATAGCGGCGCTTCTCGGTGAGCTGTTTCGAGTCGTTGAGTAGCTCGTTGTGGTAGTCGGGAGGCAATATCACCGCAGCGGCATAGACGCTGCCCGCAAGACAACCTCGTCCTGCCTCGTCACAACCCGCTTCTATCTTACCTTCATAATAGTTGTTTCTCAGCATAAGCCTTTTCCTAAAACATTCTTGACACACGCTCTATGCCATTGGCAAGAACGTCAATTTCCTCCTTTGTATTGTAGAGTGCGAAAGAGGCACGAACAGTTCCCTGCACTCCAAGGCGTATCATAAGCGGTTGGGCGCAGTGGTGTCCTGTGCGCACCGCTATGCCAAGGCGGTCGAGCAGTGTACCCATATCGAGATGGTGTATGTCGCCAACGAGGAACGACACCACGGCATCCTTTTCAGGCACTGTGCCCAAGAGCCTCATACCGTCAATCTGCGCAAGGCGTTTCATGCAGTATTCAGTAAGCTCACGCTCGTGGCTTGCTATGTTGTCCATACCAATGCGCTCAAGGTAGTCGATGGCTGTTGCCAAGCCATGAGTAGCCACATAGTCAGGCGTTCCTGCCTCAAACTTGAACGGGAGACGCTCAAAGGTGGTCTTTTCAAAAGACACGCTCTCTATCATCTCGCCACCGCCCTGATAAGGAGGCAACCTGTCGAGCCATTCCTCCTTGCCGTAGAGTACTCCTATTCCTGTAGGACCATACATCTTGTGTCCGCTGAAAACAAAGAAATCGCAGTCGATGTCTTGCATATCCACACGGAAATGGGGTGTTGACTGTGCTCCGTCAACCATGATTGGCACACCATGGTCGTGGGCAATGCGTGCCATCTCCTTTACTGGGTTAACCGTCCCAAGGACATTGCTCACATGGGCAACGCTGACAAGACGTGTCCTTTCGCTGAACAGTGCCTCGTATGCCTCAAGGTCGAGTTTCCCGCTGTCGTCCATCGGTATGACACGTATGGCGATGCCACGCTTGGCTGCCTGAAGTTGCCAAGGCACTATGTTGGAGTGGTGTTCCATAACAGAGACGATTACCTCGTCGCCTTCAACCATCATCTCCTCAACAAACGATGATGCCACAAGATTAAGTCCCTCTGTAGTGCCTCGTGTAAAGACAATCTCGCTGGTACTTCTTGCGTTGATAAAGCGCCGCACCGTCTCACGAGCTGCCTCATGGAGGTCGGTTGCCTGTTGGGAGAGATAGTGAACGCCACGATGGACATTGGCATTCACGTTGAGGTACTCGTCGCGCATTGCATCAAGCACGCACAACGGCTTTTGGGTAGTGGCAGCATTGTCAAGATAGACAAGCGGCTTGCCATACACCTCTCTCGACAGAATCGGGAAATCCTTTCTTATATTTTCAATATCAAGCATACGTCCTTAACTTTTAAAACCTTTCAAACCCTTAATATCGCAAAGCGACCTACCGTTCTCTCCCCCTTGGGGGAGCTGGAGGGGGCTTTACCTACACAACTGGCAACCCTCGCATTTGCTCAGCTCACCACGGAAACGTTTCTCTACAAGATGATGCAAGCGGTCGCGCAACGGCTCAAGTTTCATAGTGTCAATTACCTCGTTGATGAAGGCGAACTCAAGTAGCAGTTTGGCTTCCTTCAGCGAGATGCCACGCTGCTGCATATAGAAGAGTGCGGCATCGTTGAGCTGACCCACCGTAGAGCCGTGGCTACACTTTACGTCGTCGGCATAGATCTCAAGCATCGGCTGGGTGAACATCCTTGCCTCTCGTGTGGCGCAGATGTTTTGGTTGCGCTCCTCAGAGGTGGTCTTCTGTGCGCCGTGGCGTACAAGCACACGACCTGCGAATGCGCCGACAGCCTTGCCGTCGAGCACATACTTGTAGAGTTCGCGGCTATTGCAATGCCCCACCTTGTGGTCGATGAGCGTATTGTTGTCAACAACCTGTGTCTTGTCGGCAATGACACAGCCGTTGAGCACACATTCGGCACCCTCGCCGCTGAAGGTAAGGTCAGTGCGGTTGCGTGTCACTCCATTGTGGAGGGTTATGATATTGTGATTTACGCGGCTGTCAGCTTCCTGATTGATATATAGGTTGCTGACGCGCACATTCTTCTCGTGGGTCTCCTCAAGACAATAAAGGTCGAGTGAGGCATTGCGTCCAACGTATGCCTCGATTACCTGTGTGGCGAGGAAGTTACGGTCGTCGGCGGCATGGTCGCAGAAAAGCAGTTTTATCTCCGCACCATCCTCCACGACGATGAGCACACGGCGGTTTACCATGAGGTCAACGTCGGAGCGCAGGATGTTTATCACCTGCACGGCACGGTCAACCACCACATTCTTTGGCACATAGACGAGGAGTCCGTCTTGTGCGAGCATGGTGTTCAGTGCCGTTATGCCGTCCTCGTTGGTCTTAGCCAACTTTGAATAATACTTTCCTATTAGCTGCGGATTCCTCTCTGCCTCAGCCTTCAGCGACCCGATAACTACACCCTCTGGCAGTGGTGCCTTAGGGTCGTTTTTCTTGTAGAAGGCATCGTTGACTACGAAATAGAGCGACGTTGACAGGTTTGGAACATCGCAGCGGAAAGCATCGTAGGGATTGACGGGAATGTCAAGACGGTTCAAGTTCAGTCCATAGTTTGGCTCAAAGAGCCTCGTCATGTCGGTATATTTATACCTCTCGAGCTTCTTCGTAGGAATGCCCAGACGCTTGAAGTCGTCGAAAGCCTCATCGCGCACGGCATTCATCACGTCGGCACTATGCTCCCGAATCATCGAGCGACACTCGTCATACAATTCTATATACTGATTACTCACTTTAATTCTTCAACTTTCAATGTTCAACTTTCAATCTCCGCCTTTATCCAGTCATAACCACGCTCCTGAATTTCCTTTGCAAGCTCCGGTCCTGCGGTCTTCACGATGCGTCCCTTGTAGAGCACATGCACCACATCGGGCTTTATCATCTCAAGCAGTCGGTCGTAGTGGGTAATCACGATGGTGCTTGTCTCAGGCGTGTGGAGTTTGTTCACTCCCTCTGCCACGATGCGCATGGCATCTACATCGAGTCCTGAGTCGGTCTCGTCGAGAATGGAGAGCTTCGGTTCGAGCATAGCCATCTGGAAAATCTCGTTGCGCTTTTTCTCACCGCCACTGAATCCCTCGTTAACCGAGCGGTTGGCAAGTTTTGAGTCAAGCTCCACGATGGCACGTTTCTCACGCATCAGTTTGAGGAACTCGCCAGCGGGCATTGGATCCTTTCCCTCATACTTGCGCTTCTCGTTGATAGCAGCACGCATGAAGTTGGTCATGGAAACGCCAGGAATCTCCACGGGGTACTGAAACGAGAGGAACAATCCCTCGTGCGCCCTGTCCTCTGACTTCATTGCCAACAGGTCCTTGCCGTTGAATGTCGCCGTTCCGCTTGTCACCTCATAAAGGGGATTTCCAACAAGCACTGCGCTCAACGTTGACTTTCCTGAACCGTTAGGTCCCATAATGGCATGGATCTCGCCATCCTTTATGGTGAGATTGATGCCTCTCAATATTTCCTTATCGCCAATCTTGGCGCATAAATCTCTTACTTCTAACATAATTACACTATTATATATATTTTGGGAGTTAAGGAGTTAAGACATTACTTGGCATTAAGCTATTCTCTACCTTCTACCCTCTACCTTCTACCTTCTACCCTCTACCTTCTACCCTCTACCTTCTAAACAATTATCTCCCCTCCCCAGGGAGGGGTCGGGGGGTGGCCTCACCCTACAGTACCCTCTAGTGAAACACTTAGCAGTTTCTGCGCCTCTACCGCAAACTCCATAGGCAGCTTGTTGAGCACTTCCTTGGCATAGCCGTTGACAATCAGACCTACGGCCTGTTCGGTGGGTATGCCACGCTGGTTGCAATAGAAAAGCTGGTCTTCGCTAATCTTGCTCGTCGTTGCCTCGTGCTCCACTATTGCCGTATCGTTGTGGATGTCCATATACGGGAATGTGTGTGCGCCGCAGTCGCTGCCAAGTAGCAGTGAGTCGCACGACGAGTAATTACGGGCATTGTCGGCATTCGCCGTAGCACGCACCAGTCCCCTATAGGAGTTTTGGCTGTGTCCAGCCGATATTCCCTTCGAGATTATGGTACTCTTAGTGTTCTTGCCCATGTGTATCATCTTCGTTCCCGTGTCAGCCTCCTGATAGTTGTTGGTCACAGCAACGCTATAGAACTCTGCCTGTGAGTTGTCGCCACGCAGCACGCACGAAGGATATTTCCATGTTATCGCCGAGCCTGTCTCAACCTGTGTCCACGAGAGCTTGCTGTTTACGCCGCGCAGGTCGCCACGCTTCGTTACGAGGTTGAGCACTCCTCCCTTGCCGTTCTCGTCGCCGGGATACCAGTTCTGCACCGTAGAGTATTTCACCTCGGCATTGTCCTTGACAATTATCTCCACTATTGCAGCGTGAAGTTGGTTCTCGTCGCGCATGGGTGCCGTACATCCCTCAAGATATGAGACGTATGCATCGTCATCGGCAATTATCAGGGTGCGCTCAAACTGTCCCGTGTTGCGGGCATTGATGCGGAAATAGCTGCTCAGCTCCATTGGGCAGCGTACGCCCTTAGGAATATAAACAAACGAACCGTCACTGAAGACGGCACTGTTCAACGCGGCAAAGAAATTGTCGCTGTATGGCACTACGGTGCCGAGATATTCCCTTACGAGTTCTGGGTGGTCCTTTATGGCTTCGCCGATGGAACAGAATATGACACCCTTCTCGGCAAGTTTCTCCTTGAAGGTCGTCTTTACCGACACAGAGTCCATGATGGCATCCACGGCAGTGCCGCTGAGTGCGAGACGCTCCTCCAAGGGAATGCCAAGCTTGTCGAATGTCTTCATCAGCTCAGGGTCGATCTCCTTGTTCTCCTGCTTTTTCTTTTGAGCCAAAGGGTCGGCATAGTAGGAGATGGCCTGATAGTCGATGGGCGGCACGGTGACGTGACCCCATGTGGGCTGGCTCATCTTCTGCCAGTGACGGAAGGCACGCAAGCGGAATTCAAGCATCCACTCCGGCTCCCCCTTCTTGGAGGAGATGAGACGGACGACATCCTCGT
>CAMAGM010000027.1 GCA_945833995.1 uncultured Prevotella sp. | reverse complement strand
AAATTGGTACTTACAATCCTAACACCAATCCAGCCACAGTAGATTTGAATTTTGACAGAGCCCTCTATTGGGTAGAGTGCGGAGCACAGCCAACAGACACTGCCCGCAACATCTTGAGCAACGAGGGTGTTTACCTCATGAAGCACCTCCGCGGTGGCGTTAAGAAGGGCGCATTCGACGAGGCTACAGCAGAGAAGAAGTTCGACGCCTGGAAAGCTGACAAGCAGAAGGGTGCTGACGCTGTACGCGCCAACGAGGCAAAGGCAAAGAAGGACGCTTATGCCAAGGAGCTTGAGGCTGAGAAGAAGATCAATGCTGACATCGCTAAGAAGGTAGCCGAGAAGAAGGCAGCTGCAGCAGCTGCAAAGGCAGAGGCTGAGGCAGCAGCTAACGCTGAGCCAGCAGCCGAGGAGGCACCAGCAGAAGCATAATCGAAAGCAGTAAATCAAGAAACAAAGGGAGTCGAGGACCACGTCCTCGACTCCCTCTTTCTTTATAACCAATTCCAGACTATTCTAATAACATCACCTGTCCCTTTGTCCTTATTGTATATTTTCTTATATGTCTTAATAACTATATTGAGAAGTTTGAAGGGTTTGAGAAGTTTGAAGGGTTTGTTCGTTTTTTGTACTTCGTCATCCTTCGGTATGGTTTCGTGATGCCTTCGAGACGAGCTCGGGACGATTGTAAAGAATTTCACCATGCAAAAACAACTGTAGCACTGTAGCGTGTAACGCTGCCTTCCATTCACCGATGCGTTACACGTTACAGTGCTACAGTAAGAAATGGAGTCATTCGGCAATTAGTTGGCAACTGGATACTCTATTGTCACAGTCGTTCCATGGCTGTTGTCACACTTGTTCCATAGTTGTTGTCACAACTGTTCCATAACTATGGAACAAGTGTGACAACAGCTATCGTTAGACCATCTCTTGTAGTTTAACTATTTAGGTTGACTACTTTTCGTCTTATTCATAAAACAGGTTGACAAGTTAATTTATTATTTATAATTCTCGTTGACTCTACTTGAATATCGGGCGGCAACGTCTGGGGGTGTGGGCGTCTCGCCCGCACCTTGCGCACTACCCAGCAAAATACCGCTTGTAAATATCACCCAAAAGGCGAGGTGCGGGCGAGACACCAACACCCCCAGCCGTTGCCGCAGTTTATTCGAGTAGCAAAAAAATGGAAGGCCAGCCACGGAACGCTTCCCGACAACTGACCTTCACGGAGGTTTATTCAAACGAATATTGTTATAGTCTCTATTTTGCTATAATTTTTATTTGATTAGTCACTTATTTTTGCCAAGCGTATGGGGCGAATTGAGAAGCCATAGTAACGAACGTAGATGTGTGAATAGACACTAACATTTATGAAACAGAGATTGTACACATCCTTGTTTGACTTTGCAATACTCGACCTATAATTACCACCATAACGAACATCTTTACATTCTATACCATCGAAGAAACCTGCAGCTGGTAAGAAAATGGACTTGTCATCTTTAGTAAATCTATAACCTATCTTATCTTCTTCCCAAGCACTTGATGTTTGTGTCATCAATTCAGTCCATATCTGTAACGTTGGTATTTGCCATTCACCACCGAGTATCAAACGAGCGGCATCGTCTTTTGTGACATTAAGTTTATCACCATCATTTGTATATTCATTACATTCATCAGCATTAGGATCTTTATATGGAACAGTAGCCCAATTATAGGTATTATATTGAGAGCTTTTCCAAATAGGAGATGTCACTGAACCGTCAGCAGCTCGTGTATAGTCCGTTAACCAAGGCTCAGTAGCACCCCAAGCAAAGTAGTCGCCAAAGTCTGTCTCATTTTCGGCAAGTCCTAAAGCCGTTAGGTTTGATTTAGCGAAGATTACTTTGTAGTTAGTTCCACTTATTTGAATTTCTAAACCTAAGTCGATTTCCTGACTCGACTCCACTATGCCGCTTTCTCCACTAACCCAAGGAGTATCTGCGGTTTTAAACGTTCCAAGGTCAATAACTTTTTTGCGCTCAAATGTAATACTTCTATCACTTTGTCGAATATAAACCTTATCGTCACTTGAAACAAAAGTTATGCTCCATTTTTCATTGAGAGTAGCTGCGGGAACGGCAATGTAGTAATCTTTGTTTGCCTCAATATTACCTTCAAGAGTGATGATATATGATTTCTCGTCGGACTCTGAAAAATCAATTTTTGGTTCACCACTATTATATGTTAACTTTCCTTTTCCTGCAAGAACTGCAGTCTTGTCTGAAGGACGGATAATAATTTTTGAGCAAGCAAACCCTGGATTAACCTTTACGAGTCCTATTACATTCTTGAAAGATAAGGATTTCTTGTTCTCTGTCGTTGACTCAGCCATCATCAATGCAGCATTAGGGTCGAAGCTTCCAGCCGTTGCGGTTTGTGTAGATGGGAGAACTACGTTGCTTACGCTGCCGTCGTTGTTGAGAACAGCACCTTCAGTGTAAGGATAAACAGCGGTATATTTATCAGCTTCATCAGAAGCAGTACCACTAAATACTCCTTTTTTTGAATCGCCACCTGAACTTAGTTCAAAACACTTGCCTACGCTACCTTTAACATCAAAGACGCTGATTTTATCTTGACTTGTCCAATAGACTATTGTCTTATTATTCGCATTATACACTTCACTAACATACGTACGAGTACTTCCTTCACCCTCTTGCGAAGCGGTAAAAGTCATTGCCACTAATGTCTTATCCACATTTGCTGTGTCAACAGTATCCACTGCTTCGTCTGACGAACAGGCAGAAAGTGTCAACAGTGCTGCAAAAGCATACAATTTATAAATATTCTTTTTCATCTTCTTATTTTTCTTATATTTACCAATATGTAGTCGTATTATCAAAATCTTCAGGTTCAGCACTCGCATTCAACAATCGAGGGCGTTCAACATTATACACTTCCATATGGGGAGCTATATATTTCTTTTTGTCGTTATTAAGTTTCATTATTAGAGTAGGAATATAAAAAAGGCGTGCAACCATTCTTTTGCTTGCCTAATCTCTGGTTACCGCCAAGTGACCATACGCATAACAAGCACAGAATAGTCCACGCCCTACAGAGCGTGAACCTTCAGTCGCTTGTTCTCATGCGTTGAATATTGGCGGTAATCGAGATTAGAGAACAAGAGCTAAAAGCTCAATATATTATATGTTCATTATCAAGTTGTTAGAACGGAAACGCCGAGTTAATTATATTGAGGCAGAGCCTCGATTATGTTATCTCTTATGGAAGTCCAACCTTATGGTTTAAACCTCCTGTTGCGTTTCTGTTTTCTGTAAATGTCTGTTTCTTATTCCAACTGTTTAAAATTACACTTCGTATTCTGTCTATGTCCCATCCTATGGGCTTGCAGGAGTGAATACATATTCCCGCAAATTATTACCAATGGGCAAAAGTAAGAAATAAAAATGAAATAGCCAAATATTTCAGCAACTTTTTTAATCCCATACTTCATTTTTAGGTTAACTATTGACACTCGCCGATACTGTGGTTAATATAAATATGTACGCATACATATTAAAATAAAAGGAAAAACGCAACGTCATGTCCTTGGATGGGATGACGTTGCGTTTTGTTATTGTTGATCCTTGCGTCTGTCTGCAATTTTCTTGCGAAGCTCGGGACTTAGGTGACGCTTGCGTGCTTCGTAGCGTGCCTTGCGTTGGTCGTACTGTTCGCGGTGGCGTTCGAGATAATTGTCTGCCATGGCGATTAGTCGGGCTTGAACTTGTTGTATATTACGCTGATGCGGAGCGGAGCATGGGTGTTAGCTGAGCCTCCCACGAGACGGCAACTCTTCAGCGACATGTCGTTAGAGACATTGGTGTAGGCTCCTGTGGAGGAGTTGGTGGTGACGGAGACAGGAATTAGCACCACCTTGTTCCACGTATCGCTTTTTCCACGGTTTTCCCACTGTCGGTTGACGAGGGAGCTGATGTTGTTGAACGTGTATGTATTGTAGGTGCTGGAATAGGTGGCAACGTAGGATGTAACGTTGTCAGGCAGGTTTCGCTGCTCGAAGAATGTGAACATCGAATCTCTTGGCACCATGAGCACTGAGGTGGGAGCCTGATAGAGGGCTTTGTCGTCGGTGCGGTTGTAGCGTGTGAAGACGATTTTTGCTGAGCTGATGGTGTCGTTCTCGTGACCTCGCTTGATGTCGTCAATCGGGAGGGTGACCTCTGTGTAGATGCCTGCGGGCGACTTGAGATAGGTGCACGATGGGTCGTCGGCAAGACGCTGCATGCGAACTTGGTCGTTGACTATGTTTGTTGTCTGCATAACTTCCTCGGTGCCTCCGATGCGTAGTCCTGAGCGTATGATGGAGTCGTTGGAGTAGCAACGGAAGTGGAACTGAAGGGCTGTGAGAAGCACCTCTCCCATGGTGCCTATGCCGTCGGTTGCCTTAACAAAAAAGCCTGGGAACACTCGGTTGACAAAGTTGTAGGAGTTCTTGTAGTTGTCGGTGTCCTCATAGTATTTCCGCATGAGATAGGTGCCGAAGTTGTTGTATGTGACACCATTCTGATCGGTGTAGGGGTCGTTGAGCGGAATGGATACGGCATGGAGCGAGTCGGTGCCCACGAGTCCGCGATATGTAAACACTTTTTGCTTCAGTATGCCATCTTTTCTGACATAGCCCTCTGCCATGGGGTCGAAATTTGAGTAGTAGTCGCGCCCTTCCCGTATGGGAGTCGCCAGCTCGTAGGCCGTGAGTTTCACGGCGTTGAGCGTGTCGCCTACGAACGAGTTGAAATAGATGTTGAAGAAGCACGAGTCGGCTATGATTTTCCCGTCGTCAGAGCGGCTTACGATGCTGTCTTGCTTTGGCAAGAGCTGCATCTCGGTGAGCAGCTCGGCAACTCCAAACTGGGTTGAGAAGTTGGCAGTGACGTATGTGCTTGTCTCAGCGTCCCTGATGTGTCCAAGGTAGGAATAAGGTGTGCGTGAGAGCACCGAATCGACACAGATGGAGCGGCTCGCCACTTGGAATGTGTCGGTAAGTATGGCAAACTTGTCGGCATCGTTGCTGATGGAGTTGCCCAGTGTGTCGGTTGTGTCGTCACAAGATGATGCCATAACCATAGACATGATGGCTATGACCACCATTGTAATCCATTTATTTTTCATCCTGATGTGTGTTTTGTTTATGCGAGTGTGTCGGCATAGAACTTTGCGTATGCTGCGGCGAAGTCCTCACCGGGGTATTTCAGCAATGGCTTTCCTGATGCCTCGGCATGTGCGAGCACGTCTGGTGTGACGTCGGCAGAAGCCTCGATTATTCCGTCGGAGTTGTCGATGGCAATCTTTGCGAGGTCGGTGTAGCTGATTTTCTCAGGGTAGCCTTCGAGGCAATCTGAGGTGACGCCACGCAGTGCGAGGCACTCGCGGAAGTCGTCGCACACTGAGCCTTCGAGATTGTCGCCAAAGAGTGATGTTACGATTTTCGACTGTGCGAAGCATGGCTCGTCGGCGTAGGCATGACGTAGGAAGAAAGGCACGATGTATGACATCCAGCCTTGGCAGTGTATGACATCGGGTATCCAACGCAGTTTCTTGACTGTCTCCAGCACTCCACGCGCATAGAACACCGACCGCTCTCCGTTGTCGTCGTATGGTTTTCCGTCAGCGTCAACTTCTTGCAGTCGCTTAAGGAAGTAGTCGTCGTTGTCGATAAAATACGCTTGGGATTTGCATGCGGGCATTGATGCCACTTTTATGACGAGTGGGTGGTCGGTCTCCTTTATGATGATGTTCATGCCAGAGAGACGTATTACCTCGTGTAGCTGTCCACGGCGCTCGTTGATGTTGCCCCACTTTGGTGAGAAAACTCTGACTTCGAAGCCTTCCTGCACTACTTTTGTAGGCACGAGCTTGCCCATGTCGGCAATCTTGCTTTGCGTGAAGCCTCCGATTGCTTGGTTTATAAAAAGAATTTTTTTCGCCATTTCTTGTTGTTTAATGATGCAAAGTTACGAAAAAATTCTGAGATTTTGCCCTTGTGGCAGTTGGAATTAGGGAAAATAAGAAACTTTTTTGGATTTTTTCACCTTATATTATTGTTAGGTCAACGAAAAGTTGTAATTTTGCAGCGTTTTTTAAAACTTGAAGAAAGAAATGATTGTATTTGAAAGAATCGCAGATTTGCAGAATGCGCTGTTCGACGACCGCAAGGCAGGACGCACGGTGGGACTGGTGCCAACCATGGGTGCGCTGCACGATGGACACGCCTCGCTCGTGAGGAGAAGCGTGAAGGAGAACGACGTGACTGTGGTGTCAGTGTTTCTGAACCCGACCCAATTCAACGACCAGAACGACTTGAAAAACTATCCCCGCACACTTGAGGCAGACTGCAAGCTGCTTGAGCAGTGCGGTGCGCAATATGTGCTCGCCCCATCGGTGAGGGAAATGTATCCCACTGAGGACAAGCGGCAGTTTGAGTTCCCGCCCGTATCGACCGTGATGGAGGGCGCACACCGCCCAGGGCATTTCAACGGTGTCTGCCAAGTGGTGTCACGCCTGTTCTACATAGCCAAGCCTGACCGTGCCTATTTCGGCGAGAAGGACTTCCAACAGATTGCCGTGGTGAAGGCTATGGTAAGACACCTCGGACTGAAGGTGAGGATAGTGGAATGTGACATTGTGAGGGACGCTGACGGACTGGCACGCTCAAGCCGCAACACGCTGCTCGCCGCCGACGAGAGAGCCATAGCGCCACGCATATACAAGGCACTGAGGGAGAGCGTGGAATATGCCAAGACGCACACGGTGGAGGAAACCCACGACAAGGTGGTGGCTGACATCAACGCCACTGAGGGTCTCGAAGTGGAGTATTTCTCGATAGTGGATGGAAACACACTGCTCGACATTGCGAGCTGGGACGAGACAGGCTATGCCGTTGGCTGCATCACAGTCTATTGCGGAAAGAAACCGATCAGACTTATCGACCACATAAAATACAAGCAAGACGTATGATGATAGAAGTGATGAAATCGAAACTGCACTGCGTGACAGTGACAGAGGCAAACCTGAACTACATGGGCAGCATAACCATAGACGAAGACCTGATGGACGCTGCCAACATGATAGCAGGCGAGAAAGTGCAGATAGTAGATAACAACAACGGCGAACGCTTTGAGACCTACATCATCAAGGGCGAAAGGGGAAGCGGCTGCATCTGCCTCAACGGCGCTGCGGCAAGGAAAGTGCAGGTGGGCGACACCTGCATCATCATCAGCTATGCCCTGATGGACTTCGAGGAAGCCAAGACGTTCAAGCCAGCGATAGTGTTCCCAGAGAACAACCGCATAGAAAGATAGAGAATGGAAGAGATACTGAAATACTTCACAGACCTCAGCGAGGAGCAGCGCCGACAGTTTGCCATGCTCGACGAGCTGTATCACGATTGGAACTCGAAGATAAACGTCATCAGCCGAAAGGACATCGACAACCTCTACGAGCACCACGTGCTGCACTCGCTCGCCATTGCCAAGTTCCTGCGCTTCAAGCCACAGACGAGGATTCTCGACTTTGGCACAGGAGGCGGATTCCCAGGCATTCCACTTGCCATAATGTTTCCTGAGTGCAGCTTCAAGCTGATTGACGGCACGGGAAAAAAAATACGCGTAGCAACAGAGGTGGCAAACGCCATTGGGCTGAGGAACTGCAATGCCGTGCAACTGAGAGGCGAGGAGGAAAAGGGAAAATACGACTTTGTGGTGAGCCGTGCGGTCATGCCGCTGCCTGACTTGATGAGGATAGTGAAGAAGAACATTGCCAAGGGAGGATCCAACGCTCTGCCCAACGGTGTGATATGCCTCAAGGGCGGCGACCTGCAAGCAGAAATCCATCCATACCGCAACATAGTGGAGACAGTGGAGCTGACAAATTGGTTCAATGAGGTATGGTTCCGAGAGAAACATGTCATCTACCTGCCAGCCTAATTTTGTTTTAAGATATATGATGAAGATTGAGAGATTCGAGGTCAATCCGTTCCAAGAGAACTGCTACATAGTGAGCGACGAGACAGGCGAGGGCATCATCATAGATTGTGGAGCTTTCTATGAGGAGGAGCGCCGTGCAGTGGTAGAATACGTGAGGGACAACGGCATTAGTCTGAAACACCTCATTTCCACCCATGCGCACATCGACCACAACTTTGGCAACAACACCATCTACGAGCAATTCGGACTGAAGCCCGAAGTGCATGCGGCTGACGAGCCACTGATGGGCAAACTTGCCGAGCAAGCCCTGATGTTCTGCAACTATAGGCTTGGCTACGAGATGCCACCAGTGGGCAGATTCCTGACGGAGGCAGACACCATCAATTTCGGCACACACACGCTGAGCATCATCAACACACCTGGGCACACGCCAGGCTCAGTGTTCTACTATTGCAAGGAGGAGAAGGTGGCTTTCTCTGGCGACACACTGTTCAGAATGAGCATTGGACGAACAGACTTTGAGTTGGGAAGCTACAAGGATATAATGGAAAGCCTAAAGGCACTTCCAAACAAGCTGCCCGACGATACCACCATCCTGCCAGGACACGGTCCTCGGACCACGATGGCCGCTGAAAGGCAGAGCAACCCATACCTTAGGCAATAAGACAAAACAATAAGGCAATAAGACAAAAAATTAACCCACACGTCATGCAGAAATCTCTACATGAAGTGTGGGTTTCAAAAGTTGACTAATCTCACGACCTGTAACTTTTTAGTTAACCTTAATAATCTAATACCATGAAAAACACACTGCAAATATACGAAATATTACAATAACTTGCAAGCATTAATCCTAAATATTAAATTATTTTTATAATTAAAGGTTAATATTTAAAGTTTTTAACGCTATTTTATCTTGAATTGTTGATTTCTCATCAGTTGTCAGCATTGAGAAGGAAGGTCTCAGGCTAAGCGTTTCAGACTCTGACTCCAACTCTGCTACGACCGTAGCATTGCGCAAGGCAGCGACAACTATCCGCCACTCATCGTCGGTGGTGTCGGGCTTGCGCACTACCATCTCCCCTACCCTTTCGGACAGTCGCAACCCACAGCTGAGCGGCATCCACTTTGACGAGAACTTGCTGACCTCGCTATGCTCTGCGTCGGCACAACGGTAGGTATTGACAACATACAGCACGCAAGCTGCAGAGTCAGCCAAGAGACTGTCTGCCTTGACAAGCCTCATCTCAACGATAGTATGGCTGTTTAGTTGCAGCTTCATGTAGTTGTCGGTGAGTTTTAGCAGCTCAGTGGTGCCATCGAAGGCATTGCTCACCTCAGCCTTCATACCGGCGTTGGCAAAATCAACGAGGTCGAGGCGGTTGTTTGGGGAGAGATATGGCATCAGCGAGTCGGGCATGGCGGCAAACACCTCACCCATGGTCACATTCTCAGCCGCATGCGTGTGGGTTGTAACAGACAGTGCCGCAAGCAATGCCACAACAGCCACCCTGCCCTGCCTCCATATTCCAACCACCTTGCGCCTTATGGCTGCAACGTTGACAAGGGTTAGAGCGGCAAGCAACAACAGTCCAAGCTCTATTGCGGGCAGCAACGAGCCATCGTCGATGTTGGGATAGAGTGTCTGAAGCATGTCCATATATTCGCCACGAACCATTGCTACGACTATCAGCACCATGGCGAAGACCATGAGATTGAGCGCCAATGTGAGCAACTGATAAGGTCGTGCCACCTGCGACGGCGAATAGCCAATGAGCAGAAGGTTCTCAAGCTTGGAAGAGTTTTTCTGCACGAGCAGATAGATGCTGAGCATGAGGATATAGAAACTCAGGAGGCTTATTATCATACCAACGGTCATGACTAACATTACCACGACACGGAGGAAATAGGTGGTCTTCTCGGCTTGTAGCTTGTCGTCCTCGACCTCGTAGCCGTTATCGTCGATGTAGTGAGCTATGCGCTCGTCAGTTGGGTTGTCAACCTCCACTATCAGCCTTGACGGCAAGCTTTTCTCCTCAGGTGCATAGTGCTTGTTGCTCCAGTCCATGAAAGCTTGTGGCACGAGGATGGAGTTCAGTCGGTTGGAGAAACCTATCACCCTGCCCCTATACTCATCCTGCTTTCCATTGCCATGTATGCTTATGCGAAGGTCTATCATTCCCACAAGCCCATCGCTGATTTTTGGCAGGGAATGGGTCTGTGCGAAACCGAAATTATACATGTTGATGTAGGAGCGTGGAAGGACTATAGGTATGGAGGTGTCGCCCTCAGTCCACTTCCATTCCTTCAGAGGCACGTCGATGAAACTATCGGGAACACTCTCGAAAAACAGCTCCGACGACAATACCTGAACGCCATTGACTCCCATGTGGGCATCAACCTTGTATTCCGTTGACGTGAATTTTGCCGCCTTCATTGTGAATGGCTGCGAATTTATGTCGGAGAGCTCAGAGTCGGTGAATTGAGTGCCACTGCCTGTGATGGTGCTACTGGCGGAAATTCTCTTGCTGACAATAAGATAGTCGGCACCCATGAACGAGTCGCCCTGAGTAAACACGGGAACCACGTCGCAATAGAACTGATAGCCCAAGAGGACTATGAGCATGCCAAAAAGATTGGCGAAAAAGAACCCTAAGAACTGTGGCAGGCTGACGTGCTGACGCAGCAGTTTCCAAACGAGATTCATAGTTTTATCCTCCTTTCGTAGTCGAGTTCGATATGTTTTCCAATGCTTGTCACTATGACTGCTGCTCCTTGGCTCTTGGCTTCCTCCAACATTATCTCACCCATTATGGAGGAGTTGTCGTCGTCGAGATGGCTAATGGGCTCGTCGGCAAGAAGGAAGTCAAACGGCTGTGCCAACGCCCTCATCAGTGCCACGCGCTGCTGCTGACCAAACGACATCTGAGCCACTTTCGTGTTAGCCTTGTCTGCTATGCCAAGGCGCTCAAACCACTGTCTGATGGCCTGCCCTTGCTTGAAACCTGTCAGCTTGTTCTTTATCTCCACGTTCTCCAATGCCGTAAGCTCGGGAAACAGGCGCAGTTCCTGAAACAGCAAGCTGATGCTCGTACGCCTTGTCCTCACCCAGTCCGCAACCTTTAGGTCTCGGGTGTCTTGGGAGTCAAAGAGCAGGGAGCCCGTGAAGTCGTTTCTATAGCCAGCCACATAGCTGCAGAAAGTGCTTTTCCCCTGTCCGCTTGCAGCCTCTACGAGATACAGTCCTCCACGCCTCAGCTCAATCTCCTTTCCCCAAATTTCCGAATCAATGTCGCCACGATTGGCAAACACCGCAGGCATGACGTTCCTGAACAATATTCTTTCCATTTACATATATAATAGATGTGTGTCTCTTCTTTTCTCCCCCGCCATTAGTTCTCCGTCACCACTATCGTGTCTATGCCACCAAGTGTTGACAACAGCGTGCCAATGCCCTTTTTGATGCCTATCACCTTGACGAACGAGTTGATGTTTACGACAATGGCAAATTTCTTTCCCACAGCCATCGACCTTATGTCGTTGCCCAAAGGCTTGGCAGCGGCAATGGTGCAGTTGTCTGCCACATCGTCGTCAGAGGTTATGTAAATCAGCTTGCCGCTGTTGTCAATGCCAAAATAGACATCCATTGCCTCGCTGTGAATGCGGAATTTCCTGTCGCCCACCTCCTCTATCACCGTTCCTTGCGGTGAGGAGCGTTTCCAATAACCGACATCGGAAAGCCAATCAGTGTTGGCAACCTCAGCCAACATCGAGAAATTGTTCTCCTTGCTGTTGTCGTCGTAGCCCACGACTATCTGCCCATCCACGCTCCTCACCATCTTGTCGATGTCGATAGAGGTGTTCACCCCAAACAGCAAGGTGCGCATCTCGTTGTTGCTACGCATCATGTTGAGCAAGTCGTTGCCTGCCATGGAACATGTGAGCGTCATCAGCCTGTCGGCAGGTATCGTGTTGAGATAAGTGTCGCTTATGGGCTTGAACTTGTCCTTCATAGCCTTTATCGAGTCGTTTACCTGTCCGTCAAAGGAAAATGTCTCTCCCTCTATGGATATGACGTTGCCCTGCTTGTTGACTGCCGCCGAGACATAACATTTCTCCAGTGGCGCTTCCTTTGGCATTGTCATTGAGAAAGGAATGGCTATGTTGTCGGGCAGGACTTTCAGTTGTGCCACCACTGCCACGCCTGCATCGATGTCTGATAGTCGAGCATACATCTCACTGTCGGAGAATCCCTCACTGCTCTCGGCGTTAAGGTATTTAGCCATCCTGCGCTTCAGCACAAGATGCTCCGCAGCCACGGAAGGCCCCATGACCAATAGTGCGTTTGAAGACTTTCCTACCAGGAAACTCTTATCCACTACGGAGAAATCATAGCCCTTGTAGGACTCAAACTCCGTTGCAATATGCTTCTCAACGAGCTGTGAGAAGAATTTATCGACGTTGCTCTCCGACGACACCTCGGCAACCAGTCCGAACATTCCGTCAGGTGCCACAAAGAGATAGATGTTCTCCTTGAGGTTTATGCCACAATCGTCAAGAGCCTCCATTCCCACGAGCCTACCGAGCATGCCAAGCTCGCCATCACCCCCCAACTGCCGCGGACTGAAAGCCACTACAGCCTTAGCGTTGCGTGGAATCACGTCAACGTAGTTTGAGGAGCAAGAGCTCAAGAGCGCCATCAACACAGCGACAAACGCAAATCGAAATATCCGTTTCTCCATAAACCTTAAACGTTCAATCTTCAACCTTCAACGTTTACACAGGTTCGACATCATGACAGCCGCCAAGGCAGCAGTCTCGGTGCGAAGCCTACTCTCGCCAAGCGAAACCGACACATAGCCCGCAGCCATTGCCTTCTCAACCTCGCCCAGTGAGAAGTCGCCCTCAGGACCAATCATTATGGTCACATTAGCCTCCTTGTCGGCAGCCATGAGGTTGTCATACAGGTCGCTCCTCGGAATCTCGTCGTAGCAATGAGCTATGAATTTCAGACCATCATTAGGCTCTTTTAGGAACTCGTCGAACGTAACTATCTCATCCACTATCGGTTTCCATGCCTTACGGCTCTGCTTCATGGCAGAGACAACGATTTTCTCAAGGCGGCGTGTCTTCACCACTCGCCTCTCAGAGTTGTCGCAGTTGAGGAATGATATTCTGTCGAAACCTATTTCCGTAGCCTTCTCTATCATCCACTCCATCCTGTCCATCATCTTTGTTGGCGATACTACAAGATGCACACGTCCGTGCCACAAAGCCTTCTGTGGCAATTTCTCCACGAGCCTGAACATGCACTTCCTCGTTGCGGCTATAGTAATCTCAGCCTTGTAGAAATTTCCCTCGCCGTCCGTAAGCATCATCTCGTCGCCTGACTTCAAGCGCAGCACGCGCAAGGCATGCATTGCTTCCTCCTCAGGCAGTTCGTCCGTCGTCTTGACGTCGGGAACATAGAAAAACCTCATCTCTTTCATAGTAAAGCTATTTTTTCCGTTTCTTCAATTCGTCTGACAAGACCTGTGCCAAGCGGTAGTCCTCGTTGCTGATGGCAGTCTGCAAGGCTTCCCGCAGGTTTTCCTCAGGCAGGATATTTATTGGCATCGACTTGGTGTACATGTCCTGCCTTGAATAAGGTGTACCCTGTCTGTTGAGAATGCCTGACAGCACATAGACCGGTATCTTCGAGATACGCGACAGGAGGACAGCGTCGCTGAGCCTTATAGGATAGGTCTGACTCTGGTTCAAGTCCTCAAGCTCTGTCTCATACTCACCATCGCATACACCATAGATGAGCACGCGCAGGTTTTTCAGCTCCATTATCCTATTGGAACGAATAACATCGAGCAACACCTCTGGAAGGAAACGCTTTGTGCCGTTGTCAGGAGTCAACGTGTCACGTATGGCGAACTGGTCAGACACATAATGGTCGCAGATGAAGGTCAGTTGCCTGTTCTCTTCCTCGTTTATCAGTGTCACGAGCGACATCTTATGTCCGTTGCTCTCCATCGAATACACAGATTCGAGCCTTAGCTTTATCAACAAATCATCACTCATGGACTGCAATATTTTTCGGTCTGAAAACCAATGCGAACGTAATTGCCACAAACAAAGCGTAGGCGGCGAAGATAAACCAACATGTTGACCAGTCGCCCACGATATAGCCGTAGTCGCCAAAGTCCTTCGTGGTGGTGTAGTGGTTCACGACAGCCTGCGCCGCCAAAGTTCCGAACGTGGCACCAATGCCGTTGGTCATGAGCATGAACAAGCCCTGTGCGCTCGACCTGAGCTTTGGGTCGGTGTTCATGTCAACGAAGAAAGCGCCACTGATGTTGAAGAAGTCAAACGCCACTCCATAGACGAGCATTGAGAGGATGAACATCCACACGCCATTGCCTGGGTCGCCCAAACCGAATAGTCCGAAACGCAACACCCAAGCCAGCATGGCTATGAGCATTACGTTCTTTATTCCAAAATGCTTCATTGCAAACGGTATGAGCAAAATGCAGCACGTCTCGCTTATCTGCGACAGCGAGAGGAGTATGTTGGTGTGCTGCACACCGAACGTGTCGGCATACTCAGGCATTGAAGCGAAACTGCTGATGAAAGGATTGGCAAAGCCATTGGTGATCTGAAGGCTCACGCCAAGCATCATGGAGAAGATGAAGAAAAGAGCCATCTTCTTCTGCTTGAACAGCTTGAACGCACTCAGTCCCAAAGCCTCGTAAACTGTCTTGTTCTCAGTGTTGCCCTTGATGATGACACACTTTGGAAGTGTGATGGAATAGGCAAAGAGCAACACTCCCAACACGCCTGAGGTCATGAACTGACGCTCGTCAACCTCATAGCCCATAATATCGACAAACCACATGGCTATGATGAAGCCTATGGTGCCGAAGACACGGATTACGGGAAAGTCCTTCACCGTGTCCATGCCCGCCTTCTGCAAGGCGTTGAACGCTACGGAGTTGGAAAGTGCTATTGTTGGCATATAGAACGCCACCGAAACAGAATAGAGCGTGAACACCACCGCACGGTCGAGGTGTTCCCAACCTACACTGTTGCAATACGACGCCAACAGAATCATGAATCCTCCAGCCAGCAGATGACACAAGCCCAACATTCTCTGAGCCTGTATCCATCGGTCGGCTATCATACCTATGATGGCAGGCATGAAAATGGACACCATGCCCTGGATGGAGTAGAAGAAACCAATGTCACTACCCATGCCTACATCGCCAAGATAGCGCCCCATGGATGTCAGATATGCTCCCCAAACGGCAAATTCGAGGAAATTCATCACTGCCAAGCGTATTTTCAGATTCATAGTTCTATTGTTTTTATTTTAGTATTCAAATGCTTAATCACTTCAGGAGCCTGCCACAATGGAAAGCCCTAAGGATTCCGTCAGCGTCACGCCGAAGCGTTATGTCGCCCCCAAGCCACTCGGTGGAAGGTTGTTCACCAACCAGCTGCCTTATGTCAACCACCGCCCCGTCGGCTATTTCCACCACAGCCATCCTGAGGGTCTCATCTCCATTCAGCACCCTGTGGGCAGCCACCTTTCTTCTGCGCCCATCTCCACTGTCGCCGCTCATCGTGTCTTCAGCGGTTGAGGTCCGTTCACTGGGGGAAGTGGTCGTCCCGGCGGTTGATTGTTCATCGGGCGCAGGCTGTCAGGCTTGGTTCTCGCCAGTGAGTCGCCTTTCGAGGCTTGCTCCCCATTCTTCGCCGCTGCGTCACTGCCATTGTCCTTCTGCTTCCTCATCCTTAGGAACTGCACGTTGTTGACGAACATCATCTTCAACGTCGATGACTCGTCGCGACCTCTGTCAAGATAGATGAATCCACGTATGTCGCGCACCATCTCATCGTCGTTAGGCGTGACCCTCAGCTCTGTAAGACCCGAGATTGACACCGAGCGGGTGTAAGTCGCGATGCTGTCGCTTGCATATCTCACTGCCATATATAGCGTAGCGTCCTTTGTGCCACTCTGATAGAGGAAATTGGTGTCGAAACTTATCAGATAAGTGTCGCCCTTCCTGAACGCGGTGTCTGCCTTGATTGTGAAATCCATGCGGTTGTAAGGCACGGCAGGCGTGAGGAAGAATGCCTTCCTGTCGCGCCACACGTCGGCAGTGTCGCCACCCACCACGAAGCGTTTCCTCATCTCAGCGGCAGCGGCTCCTGTCGTCTCCTCACCAATGCGGTCCTGCAGGCTTGAGTAAATCTTTCTCAGATAGTCTGCCCTACTGTAGTAATAGACCATCGACGAGTCGAACTCCGCCTCAGTCAGTCCGTGCTTCTTCAGCACGGCAAGGAAATAGACCCTACGGTTGTAGCCCATCCTCCCGTCCTTGGTGTCCACGTCAGCCATTGCCTGCGACATATAGTAGTCGTAGAGCAGGTCCTCCATCTCACCGGGCGAGATGTACTCACTCGGCACCGATGGCTTACAAGCCACAAGGAGCAGCGCCATGGCTGCTGCGAGGAATGTTGCTAACCGTCTTGTCGTCATGTTGTTTGTCATTTGTCTTCACTCTGCTGTGGGCAGTCCTTTTCCGTTCGTCCGAATATTTTCGACAACGATAGCTGCGAGAGCTCCTTGCGATACCATATCAGCAACGCCACCACTCCCACGCTGATGCTTGAGTCGGCTATGTTGAATATGGGGCTGAAGAAAATGAATCCCTGCCCACCAACCATCGGCATCCAGTCGGGCCAAGTGGTGTTGATGATGGGGAAATAGAGCATATCGACCACCTTGCCTGTCAGGAACGACGAATATCCACTACCGAAGGCGACAAGCTCCGACACGGAGTAAGGTGTTGACTCGTCGAATATCAGTCCGTAGAACATTCCGTCTATCATGTTGCCAATGGCTCCTGCCACCACCATGACGAGACAAACAATGTAGCCCCAGCGTGCCCCGGCCTTTATCTCGCGCACGAGATAGATCCCAAGTATTCCTATCAGCACCACACGCATGAGCGACAGCAACAGCTTGCTGCCTATCTCCATGCCGTAAGCCATTCCGTTGTTCTCGATAAACAATATCTTGAACCAACTGAATATCTCAATGCTCTCGTGGAGCGTCATGTTTGTCTTCACAAGCACTTTCGTCACTTGGTCAACCACGAGAATCAGCACAAGAAGCAGCACTGCCACATTGCCGCGCGACAACTTCCTAATCGGGCAACTCATCGGCGGTTCTGTTTTGACTCAACGCTGAGAGTAGCGTGAGGAACAGCCTTCAAGCGCTCCTTTGGAATGAGTTTGCCTGTTATGCGGTCGATGCCGTAGGTCTTGTTCTTGATTCTTATCAAGGCAGCCTCCAGTCCTTGGATGAACTTCTGCTGACGGCCTGCCAACTGTATCAGCTCCTCCTTGCTCTGCGTTGCGCTGCCCTCTTCCAACACCTTGTAGGTTGGCGACGTGTCGTCAACGTCGTTTCCGTTCTTGTTCATCAAGGTGTTCATCATCTCCTCGTAGTCGCGTCGTGCGAGGACGAGCTTCTCGTCTATTATCGCCTTGAACTCCTCAAGTTCTTGGTCGCTGTAACGTGTCTTTTCTGCCATAATATATTATATTAGGTTGTTCACTTTTACACCAATAAGCCAATCTCACGACCTTAGAGTTTCTCGATCTTTATGTTGGCTCTCAACTCGTCGATTTCCACCTCAGCGCCCTCGTTGTCGGCAAGCACTATGCTGTCTGCCAGCACCTGTGTCTTGATGTAGTCGGCAAAGTCGGCAACCGACTTCTCTATTTCCTCAAGCTTGGTGATCACCACGTTGATACGGTCGGTAATCTCAAGACCGCTGTCCTTACGCAGGTTTTGGATTCGGTTGATGAGCTCGCGTGCCGTTCCCTCGTTGCGCAGCTCGTCGGTCAGCTCAACCTCAAGAGCCACGGTGAGGTTGCCCTCGTTGCTCACGAGCCATCCTGGGATGTCCTCGCTGATTATCTCCACGTCGGCAGCCTCAATGGTGACGGTCTGTCCCTCGATGTCCAAATCCATCTGACCGTTCTTCTCCAAGGCTGCTATCTGCTCTTGGTCGAGGTTGGCAGTGGCGGCGGCAATGCCCTTCATCATCTTGCCAAACTTCTTGCCCATCGTCCTAAAGTTACACTTCACCTTCTTGACAAGAATGCCCTGACCCTCAACGAATTTTAGCTCCTTCACGTTCACCTCGCTCATGATCAGTTCCTTCACTGCCTCAATGTGCTTGCGCTGCTCGTCGTCGATGGCGGGAACCATGATTGCCTGCAGCGGCTGACGCACCTTGATATTCACCTTGCGGCGCAATGCAAGCACCATCGAAGTGATCTTCTGTGCCATTGCCATGCGCTCCTCAAGGTCAGCATCGATCATGCTCTCGTCAGCCTCGGGGAACTTGGCGAGGTGTACTGAGCAGACGTTGTCGCGGCCTGTCGCCTGTGTGAGGTCGAGATAGAGTTGGTCGGCATAGAATGGGGCAAACGGAGCCAACAGCTTGGCTACCGTCTCAAGACAGGTGTAGAGAGTCTGATAAGCCGACAGTTTGTCCTGACTCATCTCCTTGCCCCAGAAACGCTTGCGGTTCAGGCGCACGTACCAGTTGCTGAGGTCGTCGTTGATGAAGTTCTCTATCAGTCGGCCAGCGCGTGTCGGGTCGTAGTTCTGCATCTCACGGTCAACGCCCTTTATCAGCGAGTGGAGCACTGAGAGAATCCAACGGTCAATCTCAGGACGCTCTGCCACTGGCACGTCAGGCTGCGAGTAGTCGAAGCCATCGACGTTGGCGTAGAGGCTGAAGAACGAGTATGTATTATATAATGTACCGAAGAACTTGCGGCGCACCTCGTCAACTCCCTCTGGGTCGTACTTGAGGTTGTCCCAAGGCTCAGAGTTGGTCATCATGTAGAAGCGCACTGGGTCGGCACCGTATTTCTCTATTTGGTCGAATGGGTTCACCACGTTGCCAACGTGCTTCGACATCTTGTTGCCCTTTGCGTCGAGTACGAGACCTGACGAGATGACGTTCTTGAACGCCACGGAGTCGAACACCATGGTGGCGATGGCATGGAGCGTGAAGAACCAGCCACGCGTTTGGTCAACGCCCTCGTTGATGAAGTCTGCGGGGAATGCCTTGCGCTCGTCAATCAGCTCGCTGTTCTCGAAAGGATAGTGGATTTGTGCGTATGGCATTGAGCCGGAGTCGAACCAAACGTCGATGAGGTCTGTCTCGCGCTTCATTGGCTTTCCTGTCGGGCTAACGAGCACGATGTTGTCAACGTATGGGCGATGGAGGTCAATCTTGTCGTAGTTCTCCTGCGAGTAGTCGCCTGGCACGAATCCGTTGTCCTTCATTGGGTTGCTTGCCATCACTCCAGCCTCAACAGCCTTCTCTATCTCGTCGAACAGCTGCTGAAGGCTGCCGATGCATATTTCCTCGCCGTCCTCGTCGCGCCATATTGGCAGCGGAGTGCCCCAATAGCGTGAGCGTGAGAGGTTCCAATCGTTGAGGTTGTCGAGCCAGTTGCCGAAACGTCCCGTTCCCGTAGATTCGGGCTGCCAGTTTATAGTCTTGTTCAGCTCCGACATGCGCTCCTTCTTTGCGGTGGAGCGGATAAACCAAGAGTCGAGCGGATAGTAGAGCACAGGCTTGTCCGTACGCCAGCAGTGTGGGTAGTTGTGCACGTGCTTCTCTATCTTCAGCGCAGTGCCCTCCTGCTTCATCTCCATGCAGATCTCGATGTTAAGGTCCTCTGCCTTTGCGGCTGCCTGCTCGTCATACTTGCCGTCAACATTGAACTCAGGCTTGTAGGCGTTCTTCACGAAGTCGCCCTCGTGCTTGCCGTAGGCTTCCTTGTCAACACACGTCTTCACGAAGTTGTCGTCGAGCTCGCTTGTCAGATAGTATTTGCCTTGGAGGTCAACCATTGGGCGTGTCTCGCCCTTCTTGCTGATGAGGAAGAGCGAAGGAATCTCAGCGTCCTTTGCCACCTTGGCGTCGTCGGCACCGAAGGTCGGGGCGATGTGTACAATTCCCGTACCGTCGTCGGTAGTCACATAGTCGCCGGGGATTACGCGGAAAGCCTGCGACTCCATCTCCACGAAGCGGTCCTTGCCGTTCTCAGCGTCGAAAACCTTGTCGGGATGCTGCTCCGCATACCTCTTTATATATTCTGCCGCCTGTGGCTCCAGCTTCATGCAAGGCTTCACCCATGGCATCAGCTGTTTGTAGCCCATGCCTACAAGCTCCGAGCCCTTGTAGCGTGCCACTATCTCGTAAGGCACTACCTTGTCGCCATGCTTGTAGTCGCCGAGAGGCAGCTCAGCGCCCTCAGGCTTCAGATATGCGGCGAGGCGATCCTCAGCCACTACAATCATTATCTTCTCGTCGGTGTAGGTGTTGTAGGTCTTCACCACGCAGTAGGTGTAGCTCGGGCCAACGCAAAGTGCGGTGTTCGATGGCAGTGTCCACGGTGTGGTTGTCCATGCTGCGAAATAGGCCTTGCCCCAGTCGCCCCACTCTGCCTTTGGCTCTGTCAGCTCAAACAGTGCGGTGGCTGTGGTATCCTTCACGTCGCGGTAGCATCCTGGTTGGTTCAGCTCGTGCGACGAGAGACCCGTTCCGGCTCCCGGCGAGTAAGGCTGTATGGTGTAACCCTTGTAGAGCAGACCCTTGTCGTAGAGCTGTCTCAAAAGCCACCAAAGAGTCTCGATGTACTTGTTGTCGTAGGTGATGTACGGATGGTCGAGGTCAACGAAATAGCCCATCTCCTCGGTCAGCTGTCGCCACTCTGCGGTGAACTTCATCACGTTCTCGCGGCAGCGGTGGTTGTAGTCCTCAACGGAGATGTATTTCTCCGACTCGTGGTTGTCTATGTCAGCCTTAGTGATGCCAAGCTCCTTCTCCACGCCAAGCTCAACGGGCAGTCCGTGGGTGTCCCAACCTGCCTTGCGCTTCACCTGATAGCCCTTCATCGTCTTGTATCGGTTGAAGGTGTCCTTAATGGCGCGGGCCAACACATGGTGTATTCCAGGGTGTCCGTTTGCCGAAGGAGGACCTTCGAAGAATACAAACTGCGGACAACCTTCACGTTCGTCTATCGTCTTGTGGAACACGTCGTTACGGTTCCATCCCTCAAGTATGTCCTTGTTTACTTGAGTCAAGTTTAAACCATTATGTTCGGCGAATCTCTTAGCCATGTCTTTATCTCGTTTTTTAATTGTTTATTTTTTTAGTGTGCAAAGGTACTAAGAATTTCTGATACCACAAAATAAAATAATATTTTTTAAGGTACGAATCCTTTTTCTCCAACTGACCAACAAAATTTCGTCAACTGTCCAGCAATATTTCGCCAACTGTGCGGCCCAATCTCTCCGACAGGCAAAAAATGACGATTATCAAAAAAAATCTTAATAATCGCAGGTTATACACCGTTTTTCGGATAAATGATGTAACTTTGCACAGTTTTGGACTAAAAATCTTATAGTATTGAAACTTTAAACAACAGACATCGATATGAAAAAGAAACTGACAAAGGTGCTTGTGCTTGGTTCGGGCGCCTTGAAAATTGGACAAGCAGGCGAGTTTGACTACTCGGGTTCGCAAGCGTTGAAAGCGTTGCGCGATGAGGGTATTTCATCTGTACTCGTCAATCCGAACATCGCCACAATCCAAACATCTGACGGTATTGCCGACAAGGTTTATTTCTTGCCCGTGAACACGCATTTCGTCACCGAAATCATACGCAAGGAACGTCCCGACGGAATCCTACTCGCTTTCGGAGGACAGACCGCTCTCAACTGCGGTACTGAGCTTTACACCAACGGAACTCTGCGCGAGTTTGGCGTTGAGGTGCTTGGAACATCGGTAGAGGCAATCATGAACACCGAGGACCGCGACCTCTTCGTGCGCAAGCTCAACGAGAAGAAGCTTAAGACTCCAGTGAGCCAAGCCGTAGAGAATATGGACGACGCCTTGGCAGCGGCACACCGCATTGGTTTCCCTATCATGATTCGCTCGGCTTACGCCCTTGGCGGCCTTGGCTCAGGCATCTGCCGCGACGAGGAGCAGTTCAAGGAGCTTGCGGGAAGCGCCTTCACCTTCGCTCCGCAAATCCTCGTCGAGGAGTCGCTGAAGGGTTGGAAGGAAATTGAGTTTGAGGTTATCCGCGATGCCAACGACCATTGCTTCACCGTTGCCTCAATGGAGAACTTCGACCCTCTCGGCATTCATACTGGCGAGTCAATCGTGGTGGCTCCAACTTGCTCGCTCACCGACGAGCAGGTGAAGATGCTGCAGGAGATATCAATCAACTGCGTACGCCATCTTGAGATCGTGGGCGAGTGCAACATTCAGTTCGCTTTCAACGCCGAGACAAACGACTACCGCATCATCGAGGTCAACGCACGCCTCAGCCGCTCCTCAGCGCTTGCGTCGAAGGCAACAGGCTATCCTCTCGCATTCGTGGCGGCAAAGATAGCACTTGGCTACACGCTCGACCAAATTGGCGAGATGGGCACTCCAAACTCTGCCTACGTCGCTCCACAGCTCGACTATATGATTTGCAAGATTCCACGTTGGGACTTGACAAAGTTCGCCGGCGTGAGCCGCCTCATAGGCTCCTCAATGAAGTCGGTGGGAGAGATCATGGCTATCGGACGCTCTTTCGAGGAGATGATTCAGAAGGGTCTTAGAATGATTGGTCAGGGCATGCACGGATTCGTGGGCAACGACCACACACGCTTCGACGACCTCGACAACGAGCTGCAGAACCCTACCGACCTCCGCATCTTCGCCATAGCACAGGCTCTTGAGGAGGGCTACACCATTGAGCGCATAGAGGAACTGACAAAGATTGACGTTTGGTTCCTTGAGCGACTGAAGCACATCGTTGACATCAAGCACGAGCTGCAGAAATACAACGACCTCGAAAGCCTGCCTGACACACTGCTCAAGGAGGCTAAGATAGCAGGCTTCTCCGACTTCCAAATCAGCCGCTTCGTGCTGAAGCCACAGTCGGGCAATATGGAGAAGGAGAACGCACAGGTGCGCCGCCACCGCAAGGCAAAGGGAATCGTGCCTGCCGTAAAGCGCATCAACACCGTGGCAAGCGAGCACCCTGAGCTCACCAACTATCTCTATATGACTTACGCCGTGCAGGATTCCGACATCGACTTCTACAAGAACCAAAAGTCCGTAGTTGTCCTTGGATCAGGAGCTTATCGCATCGGTTCGTCGGTAGAGTTCGACTGGTGTTCGGTCAATGCGGTCAACACCGCACGCAAGCTCGGCTACAAGTCGATAATGATAAACTACAACCCCGAGACCGTTTCGACCGACTACGACATGTGCGACCGTCTCTATTTCGACGAGCTCTCTCTGGAGCGTGTGCTCGACATCATCGACCTTGAGCAGCCACGAGGCGTGGTAGTCAGCGTGGGCGGACAGATACCGAACAACCTCGCCATGCGCCTTCACAACTACGGTGTGCCCATCCTCGGCACTTCCCCACTCGACATCGACCGTGCCGAGAACCGCGACAAGTTCTCTGCCATGCTCGACCGCCTGGGCATCGACCAGCCGGCATGGCGTGCCCTCACCTCGTTCGACGACATCAAGAGCTTTGTCGAGCAGGTTGGCTTCCCAGTCCTCGTCCGTCCTTCCTACGTGCTCTCCGGTGCAGCCATGAACGTCTGCTACAGCTACGACGAGCTTGAGCGCTTCCTGCAGATGGCAACAGAGGTGAGCAAGGACTTCCCTGTTGTAGTGTCACAGTTCATGCAGGACACCAAGGAGATAGAGTTCGACGCCGTTGCCGACAAGGGCGAGGTGATAGAGTATGCCATTTCCGAGCATATCGAGTATGCAGGAGTTCACTCTGGCGACGCCACGATGGTGTTCCCCGCACAGAACATATATTTCTCCACCATCCGCCGCATAAAGAAGATCTCGCGCCGCATAGCAAAGGAGCTCAACATCAGCGGACCTTTCAACATACAGTATCTTGCCAAAGGCAGCGACATAAAGGTGATCGAGTGCAACCTCCGTGCCTCACGCTCGTTCCCATTCGTCAGCAAGATTCTCAAGCGCAACTTCATCGACACTGCCACACGCATCATGCTCGACGCTCCATACGAGCGTCCGTCGAAGAGCGAGTTCGACATCGACCGCATCGGCGTTAAGGCATCGCAGTTCTCCTTCGCACGCCTGCAGAATGCCGACCCAGTGCTCGGCGTTGACATGTCGTCAACAGGCGAGGTTGGTTGTCTTGGCGACGACTTCAACGAGGCCCTGCTCAATGCCATGATTGCCACAGGCTACAACATCCCACGTCGCAACATCCTTGTTTCGTCGGGCGGTCTGAAAGGCAAGGTCGATCTCCTTGAGCCTATCACCCAGCTCGCCAAGGCAGGCTACAACATCTTCGCCACCGAGGGAACCTCGAAGTTCCTCTCTGAGAACGGCGTGAAGTCAACTGTCGTGTCATGGCCCGACGAGGATGGCGACAACAAGGTGATGGACATGATTGCCGACC
>CAMAGM010000026.1 GCA_945833995.1 uncultured Prevotella sp. | reverse complement strand
TGCGCGAACCGAGAGCAGAGCCAAGCTCGCTTGAGCTATGCCGAGGTGAAGCCAGCAATCGACGAAGTCAAAGAAGAATTAAGAATTAAAAATTAAGAATTAAAAATTAAAGTTCGTTGCGGGTTGAAGGGTTTGAGAAGTTTGAAAGGTTTTGGAAGTAAAAGAAGTTAAAGACGAATGACTACAGATGTAATAAATAGGATTGTGACTTTCGTGGTGCTTTGCCTCGTTCAGTCGCTTGTGCTAAACCATATACACATATTTGGTTTCGCCACACCTCTTTTATACATATACATGGTGTTGCAGTTCCGCAGAAACTATCCGAAATGGGGCATACTGCTGTGGAGCTTCATGCTTGGCGTGGTCATCGACACATTCTCCAACACCCCCGGAGTAACATCGGCATCGCTACTCGTGGTAGGAGCCGTACAGCCCTATTTCTTTGAGCTATTCCTACAGCAAGACTCGGCAGAGGACCTGCGTCCATCGCTAATCAGCCTTGGTTTTGCCAAATATCTCTTCTACATTTTCGTACTCGTGCTGCTTTACTGCACATTGTTCTTCACCATCGAGACTTTCAATTTCTTCAACTGGCAGCAATGGCTCGAATGTATCGGTGGCAGCACAATACTTACGATTATCCTTATCCTAACGATTGAAACGGTGAGAAAGAAGTGAAGGACTACAATCTCGAAAAACGGAAATACGTCATAGGAGGAGTGGCAATAGCCATTGTAATAATATACATCATAAGGCTGTTCACACTTCAGATCATGAGCGATGACTACAAGAAGAATGCCGACTCAAACGCATTCCTCAAGAAAATCGAGTACCCTTCACGAGGCATCATCTCCGACCGAAATGGCAAGTTGCTCGTCTATAACCAGCCTGCCTACGACGTGATGGTGGTGATGAAAGAGGCAAAGGGGAAGATTGACACCCTTAGCCTCTGTGAGACATTGGGCATAAGCCGTGAGGAGTTTGACAAGCGGATGGAGACAATCAAGGACCGCAACAAAAACCCTGGCTATTCGCCTTACACACAGCAGCTTTTCCTAAGTCAGCTGCCAGCCAAGACTTTCAGCATACTGAACGAGAAAATATACCGCTACCCAGGCTTCTACGTGCAACGCCGAAGCATAAGGCAGTACGAGCATCCCTACGCTGCCCACGTCCTTGGCGACGTGGCAGAGGTGTCGCCAGCCGATATTGAGGAAGACGACTACTATCAGCCAGGCGACTATATTGGAAAACTCGGCGTTGAGCGACACTACGAGAAACAGCTGCGTGGAGAGAAAGGCGTGCAGATTCTGCTGCGCGATGCCCATGGTCGAATACAGGGCAGCTACATGAACAGGCAGTTTGACCGCCGCCCAGTGCCAGGCAAGAACCTAACGCTCGGCATCGACCTTAAGCTGCAAGCCCTTGGCGAGAGGTTGATGGAAGGAAAGATTGGCAGCATAGTGGCTATTGAGCCATCGACAGGCGAGGTGCTCTGCATGGTGTCGTCGCCAACCTACGACCCACGCATAATGGTGGGTAGAGAGCGAAGCAAGAACCACCGGCTGCTGAGCAAGGATGCCTGGAAGCCGCTGCTCAACCGAAGCATCATGGGTCGCTATCCGCCAGGCTCTACCTTCAAGACCACACAGGGACTGACCTTCCTCAGCGAGGGCATCATATCACCAAGCACACCTTTCGGATGTTCCCATGGCTTCTACTACAAGGGACTCCACGTGGGCTGCCACGGCCATGCCTCGCCACTGTCGCTCGTTCCTGCCCTCAGCACCTCGTGCAACGCATTCTTCTGTTGGGGACTCTACCACATGATAGGCAACCGCAAGAAATATGGCAACGTGCAGAACGCCATGAACACTTGGCGCGACTATATGGTGAGCATGGGTTTCGGCTACAAGTTGGGCATTGACCTTCCAGGCGAGAAGCGCGGACTGATCCCCAATGCGGAGTTCTACGACAATGCCTACCACGGCTCGTGGAACGGACTGACAATCATCAGTATATCCATTGGTCAGGGTGAGGTGGACGCCACCCCGTTGCAGATTGCCAACCTTGGAGCCACTATAGCCAACCGCGGCTACTACTATGTTCCCCACGTGGTGAGGAAAATACAGGGCGAGTCGCTCGACACTCTCTACACAAGCCGCCACTACACCAAGGCAACGCGCTCGGCATACGAGTATGTGGTGCAGGGAATGCGCTCGTCGGTGCTCGGCGGAACGTGCCGCGGACTGGCACATTACGAGTTTGAGGCTTGTGGCAAGACGGGAACAGCACAAAACCGCGGTCACGACCACTCTGTGTTCATGGGCTTTGCTCCGATGAACGACCCGAAGATTGCCATCGCAGTGTATGTGGAGAACGGCGGATGGGGAGCCGACTATGGCGTGCCCATCGGAGGACTAATGATGGAACAGTATATTAACGGAAAACTCTCTGAGGCCTCGATGAAGAAGGCTGAGGAGTTCCAACATAGACGCATTTCTTATGGCTCAGCAAACAGATAGGAACACGAGCGTACTGCGCTCCATAGACTGGATTACGATTTTTCTCTACTTGGCGCTTCTCGTCTTCGGATGGATAAGCGTCTGCGGAGCGAGCTATACATACGGCGACACCGACATCTTCAGTCTCGACACACGCTCGGGAATGCAGATTGTTTGGATTGGCACCTCAATATGCCTTGGTTTCGTGATACTTATGCTCGACGACCGCTTCTACGACACGTTCTCATACATCATCTATGCCGCCCTACTGTTGCTGCTATTCATCACCATCTTCAATCCTCACCAGATCAAAGGCTCGCGGTCATGGCTTGTGTTGGGTCCAATAAGATTGCAGCCAGCTGAGTTTGCAAAGTTTGCCACTGCCCTTGCCTTGGCGAAATTCATGAGCACATACGGCTATTCCATCCACAAGCTGAAGGACGCTGTCATTACGTTTGCGATAATTCTCGTGCCAATGCTCTTCATCGTGCTGCAACGCGAGACAGGCTCGGCTCTCGTATATGTGTCATTCCTCCTGATGTTCTACCGTGAGGGAATGCCAGGCAGCGTGCTATTCACTGGCGTAGCGGCAGTTATCTATTTCGTAGTGGGCATAAGGTATGAGGACGTGATGCTGCTCTCCACCCCAACCTCAGTGGGAAAATTCGTGGTATTGTTGCTCATACAGGTGTTTACCTCAGGCATGATTTACGTCTATTGCCGCAACCGAAAGGCAGCATGGCTCTCGGTTATCTATTGCGTCGGGGCAACGATATTCGCACTGTTGTTCTCGCTCTTCGTCATTCCGTTCGACATAGTTTGGGTACAGCTTTTCATAGGCGTGGCATTCATCTGCTGGATACTCTGGCAAGGACTTGGCACCCGACTGAAGAAATATTATTTCATAGCATTGTTCTCCATTGGCTCGACACTTTTCTTCTATTCTGCCGACTATGTGCTCAACCATGTGATGGAGCCTCACCAGAGAGTGCGTATCAACGTGTTGCTTGGTCTCGACGAGGATCTTGCAGGCGCAGGCTACAACGTTCATCAGAGTGAGATAGCCATTGGCTCGGGTGGTCTTGAGGGCAAGGGATTCCTAAATGGAACGCAGACAAAACTGAAATTCGTGCCTGAGCAGGACACAGACTTCATCTTCTGCACCGTGGGCGAGGAAGAGGGATTCTTGGGTTCGGCAGGAGTGTTGCTATTGTTCTTGGCACTGATACTGAGACTTATACATCTTGCGGAACGACAACCGTTCCACTTTGGTCGAATCTATGGCTATTCGGTGGTTTCCATTTTCCTTTTCCATGTGTTCATCAATGTGGGAATGGTGTTGGGACTGACTCCTGTTATTGGCATTCCGCTGCCATTCTTCAGCTACGGTGGCTCCTCGCTATGGGGTTTCACCTTCCTCCTTTTCATTTTCCTTAGGATTGACGCAAGCCGCAAGCTTGTCAGAAACTGACGCGCTCGAGCAAGATTCCAACATCAGAGATTCCTGGGACGATCTCGCGTTTCATGTTGTGTCGGATTCTTATCACGAGAGAGTCGCCCTCCTGTAGTTTGCGTGTGGAAAGGGGATAGGTGAACTGATAGGAACTCACACCGCGCCCATTGGTCTTTCCGTCGTCGTCAAAGAGTTGGCAGTTGATGGTGTCGCTCAAGGTTAGTCGTCCAGGCAATACTGTCTGGTCAACAATGAGGCATAGTGCCTTGAAGGGATATGAGTCGTTGACTCTCAGTCCGACGGTCTCCCTAACCTCCATCTCAGACTTCACGGACAGGAACTCGAATGACAGCGTGTCGTTCTTCTCCCACCCCACCAAAGGAGTATGCTTGTATTCACTGAATACGGTAGAGCGGTTGCACGCCCCGAAGGTCAATGCAACCGCCATTATCATCGTCACTCTTACTATGAGGTCACGCGTTCTCATCCGGTTTCTTGTTGTTTTGCTTCTTTGGTTGATGCTGCTGTGGAGCCTTCTTTGGCTGTGGCTCCTGTGGCTTGTTTGTAGCAGCGGTCTGTGGCTTCTTGGATTGAGCATCCTGAGGTTTCCTCGGTTGCGCGTCCTGCGCCTTCTTAGGCTGACCGTCCTGCGCTTTCCTTGGCTGCGCGTCCTGAGGTTTTTTCTTCTTTTTCTTCTTCTTTGCCTTGTCGAATCGGCTGATGTTCTCTCCTGCAAGCAAGTCAACGTGTTTTCCGCTCTGTCGCTGCTTTCCATCTTCCTGCAGTGTAGCAGGTTTCTCGCCACGCTTGTTCATCTCAATCACAAATCTTGCCCTCTCTGCCGTGATGGTCTCAAGGTTTGCGGCTACGTTCTTGTCCGTAGAGTAAGTGATGATGCCAGCCAGAATATCGGTCTTGAAGAGATAGTAGTCACCATCCATGGTCTGCAACACGACCTCCTTGCTTGGGATTTTGCGTCCAGCCTCAACATAGTCGTCAACCTCATAGTTAAGGCAGCACTTCAGCTTGGCACACATTCCAGCCAACTTCTGCGGATTGAGCGAGATGTCCTGAAAACGTGCAGAGTTGGTGCTCACGCTGATGAAGTTCTTCATCCATGTGGCACAGCAGAGTTCCCTACCACAAGGTCCAGTACCTCCGATGCGTCCAGCCTCTTGGCGTGCTCCAATCTGCTTCATCTCTATCCTAACATGGAAAGTCTCGGCAAGCACCTTGATTAGTTGTCGGAAATCCACGCGCTCGTCGGCAATATAGTAGAATATTGCCTTGTTGCAGTCGCCCTGATACTCCACGTCGCCGATTTTCATCTGCAGTCCGAGGTCCTTGGCAATCTGTCGGCTCTGAATCATCGTCCCATGCTCACGGCTCTTTGCCTCGCGGTATTTCTCCATATCCACGGGGCGGGCTATGCGGTAGATACGCTTGATGTCGTCGGCAGACTTAAGGTTAGCCTTCTTTATCTGCTTCTTCACGAGACGCCCCGTGAGCGTGACCACTCCGATGTCGTGACCAGGACTTGCCTCCACAGCCACTATGTCGCCCTTCTTCAGGTCGATATTGTTCGTGTTGTGGTAGTAGCCCTTGCGTGTGTGCTTGAACTGCACCTCCACGAGGTCTGTGGATTCAGCGTTGCCAGGCACGTCGGCAAGCCAGTCGTATGTGTTCAACTGCTTGTCCTGTCGTCCTATGGCGTGCCTACAGAGTCCACGGTCACCATCACAACATATTTTCAACTCTTTTTCTTTGTTCATATTAAATATATATATCGTTTCAATTTTATTACTTTTGCAAAAGGAGCATTATCACACGGAGCGCAAAATCGAAGAACACTATTTTGGCATTGGCGTTCTGCTTGATGTCACGCTGCACTTTCTCGGCGGTCTCAGTCATTGCTATGACGTTGCCCTCATTTACGAAGCGTGCGAACTTGCTTGCGAAAGCCTCTTCCTTCTCGGTCATGTAGTTCAGGTCGGGGTCGCCGAAATTATACATGAAGTTCTCCCTCGTAAGCCGCATGAAATAGTCCATGAAGCGTTTCTGTTTCTCACGACCGTAGCCCTGCATCTGCTCGCTCCATCGCTTCAGCTCTCGCACGTTGCGCTGATAGGCGAGGCGCATAAGCTGCTGGTAGTCGGCAAGGAAGTCGGCGTTTTCGCTGTCGTTTTCCAGTTCCCTCACTGCAGCCAACCAACTGCCGTTGGCAAGTCGCGCCAACCTTGTGGCACTCTCGCTGCCCAGTCCGTAGCGCTCTGCAAGAGCCGTGGCAATGCTTTCCGCATCAGTCCACCTAATGTCTATTCTCTGCGTTCGGCTTCTTATTGTCTCCAACAGTTTGTCGGGTTCCTCGCTCACCATTATAAACACAGTGTTCTGTGGCGGTTCCTCTATCAGTTTGAGCAACTTGTTGGCACACTCTATGTTCATTCTCTCAGGCAGCCAGATGATTGACACCTTGTAGCCACCCTGACTCGACTTGAGGCTCAGTTTCCTGACGAGAGCGTCGCTCTCCCCTGCCGTGATTATTGCCTGTTGGTTGTCAGCTCCTATTGCTGTCATCCATTGGTCCATGCTGAAATATGGTCCTTCCTGAAGCATGGCGTGCCACTCCCGTGCAAAATCGTCACTCACAGGTTTGTGGTCGGCTCCCATCGATGGCAGTTTTATCGTAGGATAGGAGAAATGAAGGTCGGGATGCTCCCATTTCCTCAGCATCCTGCATTGTGGGCATGACTCGCAAGCCTCATCGTCGGGAGTGTGGTTTCGACATAGGAGATAGTTGGCAAAGGCAAGGGCAAGAGCCATCTTGCCACTGCCTTGCGGTCCGCAAAGCATCATGGCGTGAGGCAGTCGTTCCTCATGAACCATCTGCGTTAGTCGTGTCCACGCATCCATCTGACCTATGACGTCACTCTTTCTCATTCCTTCTATTTATTACATTTCTCTCACCTCTGACCTCTCACTTCTAACCTCTCACCTCTCCTCATCAAAGCAGCTGCTTCGCCACCTCCGCCACAGAATCCACGGCAGAGACAGTGTAGAAGTGTATGTTGTTCACACCATGGGCATACAGCTCGCGACACTGAGCAACTGCCCACTCCACTCCGAGTTGATTTGCTTCCTCGTCGGTCTTGCATTTCACTGCCTCCGAAGCCAGTTCCTGCGGTATGTCGCAGTGGAAAGTCTTTGGCACCACCGTAAGCTGGCTGAGCTTGGCAAACGGCTTGATGCCTGGGATGATCGGCATTGTTATTCCCATTGCGCGAGCCTTCTCCACAAACTCAAAATACTTCCTATTGTCGTAAAATAGCTGCGTCACGGCATAGTCGGCACCCAAGTCCTGCTTCTCCTTCAGGTGCATCATGTCCATTTCGAGGTTTGGTGCCTCCTCGTGCTTCTCAGGATAGCAAGCCACACCGTAGTCGAACTTCTCGCCTGGGCACTTGATTGGTGTCCCATCGGCAAAGAAGCCTTCGTTGAAACGGTTCACTTGGCGAATCAGATCCGTAGTGTGTTCGTGACCTCCCGGCGTTGGCACGAAGCGGCTGTCCTCCTTTGCCTTGTCACCACGGAGTAGCAGCAAGTTTGAAATGCCGAGGAACTGCAGGTCGAGAAGCTCATACTCGATGTTCTCTATCGTTGCGCCACTACAGATGATGTGTGGCTGAACGGGTATTCCAAATTTGTTCTGAATGGCAGCTGCTATGGCTATCGTCCCTGGACGGCGACGAATGCGCTGGCGCTGCAACAGTCCGTTCTCCAACTGCTTGTAAACGAACTCGCTGTGGTGTGTTGTGATGTTGACAAACAGAGGATTAAACTCTTTCAACTTCTCTATTGTTGCAAAGAGTTTGTCTGTTCCTGCGCCCTTCAATGGCGGCAGCACCTCGAACGAAAAATGTCTCACCTCCTTGTCTTTATTCAGTAGTTCTATGACAGTCATTCTAATAAATAATGTACATTTGGCGACAAAATTACAAAAAAAATTCCAAATCTCGGCTTTTTTACAAAAAAAAACACCAAAAGTTTGGAAGTATTGGATTATTTACCTACTTTTGCAATACAAAACATCGAGTTAATATGATTGGAAAAAGAAACGAAAGCAAGCTAAGCAAACAGTAACAACAAAAAATTATGAACATCGTAACATTATACCAAATCCTTTGCGTCATCGGGCTTGTATTAGGCAGTGCTTTAATACTTTATATAAAATATGACCAAAGGAAATACAAAGAGTAGAACATCTATTTCGCGAAAAGGCTTTCGATTCTCACAATGCCCCAAAAAACAAGAAGGGAACCTCACGAGGAAGTTCCCTTTTAGTTTTTTTATTTCTTAACCTTGTAAAGACGGAAGGTCATTGGTGCGAGAGTGTCCTCTATCACCGTTGCCTTCTTGTCAGCCTTGCAGGCGAGAGTTCCCGACTGTGGAACTATGCGCTCTGGCTGGCAGATACTGTTCTCCGCGTCCATTTCGGTGCTTGTCAAAGTGATGGTCTCAGCAGTGCGCTCACCCTTGATGCCGTTGAGGTTGATGGCTATTGGCTGCGCCACCTTGCCTGTGTTGATCACCTTTATGATTATCTCACCCGTGTTCTTGTCGAGCACTGAGCTTGCAAACAGTCCATTCTGTCCTTCCTGACCAGCCACGAACTTCTTGTCCATGGTCAATGGCAGCACGTTGGTTCCCTTATTCTGGGCATACATCTGCTGAACATAGTAGCTTACGGTCTTGAACATCTTTGTATTGTCAAACCAAATCAGGTCAGGACGCCACTGCCAACCATCAACATGTGCGAGCAAAGGAGCGTATGCTGTCATATAAACCACGTCGGCGTTGCGCTCAAGGTCGGTCATGAAAGCAGCCTCGTAGAGTGAGGTCTCGAAATGGTTCCACTTCTTGCCCTTTCCGTGGCAAGCATACTCACCAGCAAACACTTTCGGACCCTTGCGGTCGTAGCTCTCATAGCGCAGACCATGGCTCAGGAACCAAGTCTCTGGACGATAGAAGTGCTCGTCAACGAGATCGGCCTTCTGCTTCTTCATGTCCTCCCAACCGAGGTCGAACATCTTGCCCTCAGAGTCAGGACCACTTGTGCCTACTATCTTGATGTCTGGATATTTCGCACGGATAGCGGCAACGAAAGGCTTGAGGCGCTTGAAATACATCTCGTCCCACTGCTCGTTTCCTACACCTATAAACTTCATGTTGAATGGCTCTGGATGACCCATCTCCGCACGCTTCTTGCCCCACTCGCTATTCACGTCGCCATTGGCAAACTCGATGAGGTCGAGGCAGTCCTGGATGTAAGGCTCCAAATCGTCACAAGCCACATGTGCCGACTCGTCGTTCCAGTTCTGGAACTGGCAAGCCATACCTACGTTGAGCACTGGCAGAGGCTCTGCGCCAATGTCCTCAGAGAGCTGGAAGAACTCGAAGAAACCAAGTCCATAGCTCTGATAGTAGTCTGGGAAATAACGATAGTCGAAGGTGTGCTCCCAACGGTTCTGGTTCAGAGGACGGTTCTCAACCGGACCAATGGTGTTCTTCCACTGATAGCGTGTCTCAAGGTCGCAACCCTCGACAATACATCCTCCGGGGAAGCGCAGCAGTCCAGGGTGAATGTCGGCGAGAGCCTGTGCCAAGTCGCGGCGCATACCGTTCTTGCGGTTCTTGAATGTGTTGACAGGGAAGAGGCTAACATGCTCAAGGTCAACAGGGTTTGCACTGGCGAGATAGATGCGGAGGTTTGCCTTGTTGAAAGTGCGTGGCGACTTAATCACCACCTCATACTGCTTCCAGTCGGCTGATTTCACCTCAAGCTTGTTCTCAGTAAACTCCTGCTTCTCCTCCATCGTGTTCTGGTCGATGAGTTGCACACGAATTGTCGATGCGCCCTTTGGAGCTCGTGCCCAAACGGTGAAACGGTATTCCTCGCCCTCAACGACACCAATGCCGAAGTAGCCCTCGTTCTGTATGCCAGTGCGGCGCTCCTTGTGGCCAGGGTCGCTCAGAGTCACATAGTGCGGACAACGCTCGAAAGGACCATCGTTCTTCAGCTGAACCTTGCCGAAGACCTGCCATCCCATGAAATTCTGAGGGAACTCAAAAGAGCGGTTTTTAACTAATTCACCATACAAGCCACCATCAGCGGCATAGTTGATATCTTCAAAGAAGAGACCATACATGGTGTTCTGAACTGGGGCTCCCACCTTCTTGGTGTTGATGTCCATGACGTTTGTCTGGGCATTTGCCGCCATCGCTGAAGCCAGGGCAATGGCGCACGTAAAGAGTCTAAATTTCATACTTTAAATAGGTATTCAGTTAGTTCGTGTTGCAAAAATAGTTAAAATATTCATAATACGCAAATTTTTTGGAAGAAAATATGTAATTTTGTAGCCTATTTAATAAATATAAAGAATCTTTAGAGCAGAAAAGACTAAAATAACATTCTTATAAAAAAATGGAACAAACAAAAAACGGTAGCAAGTCCTACCTCATTTCAATTGTCATGGTGGCAGTCCTCGGAGGTCTGCTCTTTGGCTACGACACGGCTGTCATCTCTGGAGCCGAAAAGGGTTTACAGGCATTCTTCATGGGTGCCGACGATTTTGTCTATACCGACTTTTGGCACGGATTCACCAGTTCAAGTGCCCTCATCGGTTGTATCATCGGTTCTGGCATCTCTGGCCTGCTCGCCTCAAACTGGGGACGCAAGCGCTCACTAATCTTTGCCGGCATCATGTTCTTCATCTCGGCCTGGGGTTCAATGTGCCCTGAGTCTATGGTACTGGCAAAGGGCGAGCCAAACCTCACTCTGCTCATCGTCTTCAACATCTATCGTGTGATTGGTGGCGTGGGCGTGGGTCTCGCCTCGGCGGTGTGCCCTATGTATATAGGTGAGATTGCGCCAAGCAACATCCGCGGCATGCTCGTCTCGTGGAACCAGTTTGCAATCATCTTCGGTCAGCTCGTGGTCTATTTCGTCAACTTCTTCATTCTTGGCGACCACATCGCCCCAGCCATCGAGAGCGTGGGCAACGGAATGAACCAGATTCTCAACGGCAGTGAGGCTGCTTGGGCAATAGAGACAGGTTGGCGCTATATGTTTGGCTCGGAGATGGTGCCTGCAGGACTCTTCGCTCTGCTCATCTGCTTCGTGCCTGAGACTCCACGCTATCTCGCCATGGTGGGACAGGACGAGAAGGCAGAGCGCATCCTTGCCCGCATCAACGGTGCCGACAAGGCGCGTGAGATTCTCGACGAGATAAAGAACACCGTAACCGAAAAGACTGAGAAACTGCTGACCTACGGCATTCTCTGCATCTTCGTCGGCGTGATGCTCTCAGTGTTCCAGCAGGCTGTCGGCATCAACGCCGTGCTCTACTACGCACCTCGCATCTACGAGGCTATGGGCTTCGACAACCCTATGGTTCTCACCGTGTTCAACGGCATCGTAAACCTCGGCTTCACCTGTGTTGCCATCTTCACCGTAGAGAAACTCGGCCGCAAGCCTCTGCTCATCGTCGGCTCGTTGGGCATGGCAATAGGTGCCATAGGTGTTGCCTGCACTTTCGGCAATCCAAACGTCCAGTTGCTCTGCATGATCTCCATCATGGTCTATTCCGCTTCGTTCATGTTCTCGTGGGGCCCAATCTGCTGGGTGCTCATCGCCGAGGTGTTTCCCAACACCATCCGTGGCGCGGCAGTGGCAATAGCAGTCGCTTTCCAATGGATTTTCAACTGGATTGTCTCAACGTCGTTCGTGCCAATGTCCAACAGCCTCGGCTTCTGGTTCACCTACGGACTCTACGGCGTTATCTGCATTGTGGCAGCAATCTTCGTTTGGCGACTTGTGCCTGAGACAAAGGGCAAGACCCTTGAGGACATGAGCAAACTCTGGAAGAAATAAAAAACATTAATAACAAATACAAGGAAAAAACTATGAAAAAAGTTCTGGTAGCAGAAGACAACGACAGCAATTTCATCCTCATGGGCTATCTCCTGAAAAAGCACTACGAGGTGATTCGCGCAAAGAATGGTCGCGAGGCTGTGGAGAAGGTTGAGGAACTTGGCGACATTGACATCGTGCTCATGGATCTCAAGATGCCTGAGATGGATGGTCTTGAGGCAACCCGCATATTGAAGCAGAAAGCACCTAATCTCCCAATCATCGCACTCACGGCAAATGCCTTTAGCAGCGACCGCGAGCAGGCTTTCGAGGCAGGTTGCGACGACTTCCTCTCAAAGCCGGTAAACTATGAGCTCTGCTTGGAGACGATGGCGAAATACGTCAAAAATTAAGAATTAAGAATTAAGAATTAAGAATTAAGAATTAAAGTTCGTTGCCGCAACCTTTTTGCAGCAACGAACTTTTTATATTATAAACGCAGACCGTTTTGCTAAAAACTTGTCAACTCGTCAACTTGTCAACTCATCAACTAAATTTACTTCATCAGTTCCTTGACAGCTTTCTCCAACTGTCGGTCGTAGCCATTGATGTAATCCTCTGGAGTGTTATAAACCACGATGTCTGGATTCAGCGTGGTGTTCTCACCATAAACGCCTTTCATGCTGCGGCAGCCAACCTGTGGAATACCGAACACGAGAGAGTGGTCCATCAGTGTCTCCCACCAAACGGCAGTCATTGTTCCTGCCACTGGAGCACCTATCAACTTGCCTATTCCCAGTTCCTTATAAACCCATGGGAAACCATGGCCGTTGCTGTAGTCGTCCTCACAAATCAACACACACGAAGGCTTTGTCCACTTGTTGTATGGGTCTCTGCCAACATACTGTCCGCGTGGAACAAACTGCTGATACTCCTTGCCCGAGAGCAGTGTGCAAAGGTCGTCGTGGAGCCAGCCGCCACCGTTGTGGCGCTCGTCAACCACCACAGCGTCGCGGTTGCGGTTGCGGTCGCTGAGCAGTTCCTCATACACCTTTCGGAAGCTGTCGCTGTCCATCGCACGGACGTGGACGTAGGCAATCCTGCCGCCTGAGATGCTGTCAACAAACTGTCGGTTGCGGTCAACCCAACGCTTGTAGAGCAGCTCGTTCAGCTCGCCAAAGCTTATCGGCTTCACAACCACGGTCTCCTCTTTCTTGCCCTTTGCCTTTGCAAAACCTATGCGCACTGGCTTTCCAGCCTTTCCGTCGAGCAGTGCATTGTAGTCCTCGCCAGCCTTTATCGGCTTTCCATCTATAGTGGTGATGATGCTTCCAGCCACCACGCCTGTGTTCTTCACGTCGAATGGTCCACGCTTAATGACCTCTTTCACTTTCAATCCGTCGCCCTCGTAGCTCTCGTCGAGGAAGAGTCCGAGCGTTGCGGTCTGCATTGCTGAGTTGCCTGCACGGTAGCGTGCCCCTGTGTGCGAGGCGTTCAACTCGCCAAGCATCTCGCTCATCATCTCGCTGAAGTCAAAGTTATTATTTATATAAGGTAGGAAACGCTCGTAGGTCTTGCGGTAGCCTTCCCAGTCAACTCCGTGCAGGTTGGGGTCGTAGAACTTATCCTTCACCTGTCGCCATGCGTGGTCGAAAAGATATTGGCGCTCCTCGTAAGGCTTGTGGTTGAACCATGCCTCAAACTCCACTGGCTTGCCCGAGCCAGAGCCGAGGTCAACCTTGGTTATTCCTCCACGGCACACATAGACGTTGCGCACGTCCTTATCGGGAACCATCCTGCCTCCGCAACCTTTCATCACTTTCGATGTGCTCCATTTCTTCAAGTCCACCTTCCAGAGGTCGTAGCCATCCTCGTAGCGTGCCTGATAGTAGAGTGTGTTTCCGTCGGCAGAGAGCAGCATGTCGCCCAAGCGTGCCGAGTTGTTGGTAAGGCGCACGATGCGGTCGCGGCAGTTCACGGTGTCGAGCTGTAGTGGCTCAACCTTCTTTATCTCCACCTTTGCCTTATCCTTGTCCTTGCCTTTTTTCTGGTCTTTCTCAGCCTTTTCTTTTTCTTTCTCCTCCTCTTCCTTCTTCTTCTTCTCTTCCTCGCGTGCCTTGTCGTCGCGCTCCACTTCCTCCTTGCTCATGAGGAAACGCTCGTAGGCGTCGAGGTCGAAGAACATCAGGTAGGCATCGTCCTCAGCTCCCCAGCTTCCGTGGCTGCGGAATCCTGCGCGGTCGCTTGAGAAGAGCATTGCCTTTCCGCCAAGCACCCATTTTGCGTTGCCCTCGTTGTAGCCACTGTTGGTCAGGTTGCAGAACTTTCCGTCCTCAGCGCTCACCAGTGCCACATCGGCGCTGTTCCATCCGCCTGTTCCTATGTAAGAGGCGAGCAGCCAGCGGCTGTCGGGACTCCACGAGAAGTCAATATCGCCATCGCTGTAGGAATAGACATAGTTTGCGTCGAGCACGGTACGTACCTTCTTGCTGTCGAGGTCCATCACCTTCAGTGCTCCACGGTTCTCATAGTAGGCAATCTTCTTTCCGTCGGGCGCAAACTTGGGCAGCTGCGAAGTGAGATTGTTGTTTGTCAGCCGTTCCTCCTCTATCTCAGTTGCGTATGTGAAGAGTCCCTCGTCCTTGTTCTTAAGTTTCGAGAGATAGATCTGCCACACCCCACCACGCTCCGAGGCATAGACAATGCTTCGTCCGTCGGGTGCGAACTCGATGTTGCGCTCCTGCTCCGGAGTGTCGGTTATCTGCTTCGTGGTCTTATATTCCACCGATGTAACGTAAACGTCGCCGTGCATCACAAAGGCAATCTCCTTTCCGTTTGGCGAGAGGCTCACCTCAGTGGCACCCGAGCGGCTAATCTGCCGTGCGAGGTCGTGGTCGTTGCGGTCAGCCACAACCGTGATTGCCACTTTCCTTGGCTCCGATTGCTTGCTGTCGAGGGTGTAGATTTCACCATCGTAGCCGAAACAGAGTTTTCCGCCACGCGAGGCAGAGAGAAACCTTACGGGGTTGCCCTTGAATCGGGTCAGCTGCTTTGCCTGTGCATTGTCAACAGTGCGGCTATAGACGTTGAACGTGCCATCCTGCTCGCTCAGGTAGTAGAACGTTGTACCATCGGCTGCCCACACAGGGTTGCGGTCCTCGCCTGCAAACGAGGTCAGTCGCTTGAAGCTGTCGCCGCGCTTCAGCCAGATGTCGCGCGTGATGGGCGATGTGTGATGCTTGCGCCAAGGATCCTCATAGCCCTTGTTGTCATGGTAGAGCAGGTCGCCGTTGGCGTTTATCGAGATGTCCTCCATCTGCAGCGTGGAGAACATCTTCGGGCGACGACCGTCCACATCGACTTCATACACTTGGCTGAACGAGCCGTTGAACACTATCGACTCTGCCGATGGCATCAAGCCTGCCTGAAACAGCACATGGTCGTTGTCCTTCCATGCCACAGGCAGTTCCTTGCCGCTGCTTGTGGTCAGTCGGCGTGGCGTGCCTCCCTTTGCGTCCACAACGTAGATGTCGAAGCTGCCCTCGCGGTTGGAGGCAAAGGCAATCTGGCTTCCGTCGGGACTCCACACTGGCTTGTAGTCGTAGGCTGGATTGGTGGTGAGCTGTCGTGCCTGTCCACCATTGGCATCCACTGTGAAGATGTCGCCCTTGTAGGCAAAAGCTATCTTGCTTCCATCGGGCGAGATGGCTGGATAGCGCATCCACAGAGGATTGTCCTGTGCGCTGGCTGCCACACTGGCAAGCATCAGCAGAGCTGGTAAAAGTTTCTTTTTCATACCTTTAGTTTATTTAAAATTGATGCAAAGTTAATTATTTTATTGGCTACCACAAACTTTTTCGGCTCTTTTGTCCCCAAAAGAACAATTTTTCACACTGTCACGCCTTTTTCCTCAAACACTTAACACATCGTAAGGCTTCGAATTTCATCTGCCTTCCTTCGGGATGGTCTCGGAATGGCTTCGGAATTGTCTCCAAACTACTTAGCAAGTTATATTTCACGACGTGAAATGTACGTTTCACGGCGTGCAACTTATATTTCACGGCGCGAAACATACATTTCACGGCGTGAAACATAAAACGGAAAGGCGGTTGGGAACAATTATATAGGGGAGATAGAAGGAGTAGAAAGGAGCAAGAAGAAAACAATGCTCCCATTGGAGGAAAAAGAGGGAATTTGCCTCTTGTGAGTCCCTATATTATTATAATATAAGGTGGAAACGTTAAAAGTGTGTTAACGACGAAAAAAAGTTGCCGAAATATTTGGAGGATGTGAAATATTGCACTACCTTTGCAGTGTTCTATTAAAGTAGTACACTACTACAGCGATAGACAAGAGACAATAAACAAGAATATAAACAATAAAAAAAGGAATAAAGTTATGAGTACAATTATCACCGTTACGACAATCATGTCAATGTACATGAACCTGACAGCTGACACAGAGAACAGCAAGTTTTTCTACAACGCCAACATCGAGGATGGCAAGGTTGTGGCAATTGAAGTTTACAACAACAACGGTGAGAGCCTCAGCGCAAACCTGAAGCGACTCTACACCTACGACGAGCAAGACCGCCTCGTGGTGCGTGAGACGCTGAAGTGGAACAAGCGCAAGATGGCTTGGGAGAAGCACAGCTGCCTCGCATACAGCTACAACACTGATGGCTACAACGTGGAGAAGCGCATGTGGGACGAGACAAAGCACGACTACGCACAGGCAAACGAGCGCAACCGCTACACCGTGGTGATGGACAACGTGCTGGCAGTTAACAGCTACAAGCTGAACAAGCAGAGCGGCAACTACGATATGGCAGACAACATGCTCATCATCGCTCCTGACACAAGCCGCCTGATGGCAATGGAATAAGAGTCAACAACTTTTTTAATAGAGGCAACAACTATGATTGAAGTAAACAATATCACATTCAAATATCAAGGCACGAAGCGAAACATCTTCTCCGACTTCAGCCTTAAGCTTGAGGCGAACAACATCTACGGACTTCTCGGAAAGAACGGAACAGGCAAATCGACACTGCTCTACCTCATCAGCGGACTGCTCCGCCCAAAGGCAGGAAACGTCATTATCGACGGCAACGACGCAACGCTGCGCCTTCCCGACATGCTGAAGGAAATATTCATCGTTCCTGAGGAGTTTGTTCTGCCATCGGTGACTCTCGACACTTACGTGAAGATGAACGAGCCATTCTATCCACGTTTCTCACACAACGTGCTGGAGAGTTGCCTAAAGGATTTCGAATTACCTCTCTCTCTTAAATTGGATGAGCTCTCGATGGGCCAGAAAAAGAAGGTCTATATGAGCTTCGCATTGGCAGCAGGAACACAATACCTGCTGATGGACGAGCCGACAAACGGCTTGGACATCCCATCGAAGAGCCAGTTCCGCCGAGCAGTGGCAAACAACATGAGCGACGACCGCACGCTGATAATCTCCACCCATCAGGTGCACGACGTGGAGGCTCTGCTCGACCACATACTGATACTGAGTGAGAGCGAGATGCTGCTTAACGCCTCTGTTGCCGACATTTGCGAGCGCTACAGCTTCGAGTACCGCACTCCGCAGGAAATGGACAGCGACGTGATCTACGCTGAGCCTACACTGCAAGGCAACGCAACGATGAGCAAGCGCAAGGAGACCGACAACGAGACTCAGCTCAACCTTGAGCTTCTGTTCAACGCCGTGGTGCAGGGAAAGGTGAGGGAATAAGAATTAAGAGTTAAGAATTAAGAGTTAAGAATTGCTGCGCGAACCGAGAGCAGAGCCAAGCTCGCTTGAGCTCTATGCCGAGGTGAAGCCAGCAATCGACGAAGTCAATTAAGAGTTTGGAATTCTTTAAACGATAAGACAATGAACAAGACATTCGATAAAAACAGGTTTTGGACTCTCTTGAAATGGGATGTCCTGATGAACAAGAAGTTCTACTTGCAGATGGGCATCGGACTGATGGTGGCACTGTCATTCATCTTCTGCCTCAACACATGGGTTGGCAACAGCAAGATAGCCTGGGGCAACGACTACTATCTCGCCCACCTCGCCGACATGGTGGTGTTCGTAGAGTTCGTGGTAATGATGGCAGCCGCAAGCTACATGTTCTACAACATGACGACAAAGCAGCAGCGCATACTCTTCCTGATGCATCCGGCATCGAACCTTGAGAAATACCTCGCGCGCTTCGTGTCAATGACAGTTGGAGTGCTGATAGTCTCCAACATTGCGATAATCGCCGCTGACCTTATCCACCAAGTGTTCAGCCTCATCATAGGCAGCGATGTGAGAGGCTCTGTGGTGATGCATCTACCGGGATTGTACGACGACCCCAATGCTCGGCCAAGCAGACTGTTCAATTTCACCATCAATGGCAATGCCTTCTCCATGCCGTGGTTGGTGGGGGAATATGCGGCTCTGATTGTCATCATGTCGATACATGCATTCTACATGCTCTGCGGCTCACTGTTCCGCCGCAACGCTTGGCTGCTCGCCATCTGCTCACACTTCCTGCTGACTTTCTTAGGGGCATTGGTACTTTACGAGATTGCCGACTGGGGGCTGCTTGAACTCGTAACTATCGAATCAGAGGCAGCTCTAAAGGCTCTCATCTACTTAGCTATTATCTTAGGCACAATATTCACAGCCACACTCTACTGGCTGAGCTACAAGATATTCACAAGAATGCAAGTTGTACAAAACAAATGGTTGAACTTATGATCTTCAGTAACGACAAAGCAATATATGTGCAAATGGCAGACCGCCTTTGCGACGAGATAGTGGCTGGCACATACAAGGACGACGACCGCATACCGAGCGTACGCGAATACGCCGTGATGCTTCAGGTGAACACCAACACCGCAGTGAAAGCCTTCGACCAACTGGCACGCGACGGCATCATCTACAACAAGCGTGGCTTGGGCTATTTCGTAACGGCGGGAGCCTCGAAAGAGATAAAGAAAGCGCGAAAACGCGAGTTTATGAAACAGACTCTGCCCGAACTGTTCCGACAGATGAGACTGCTCGACATTACGATAGAAGACGTGGAAAAGGAGTGGGAAGGATTAAGTTGACGAGTGAACAAGTTGACGAATTAATACTTGCAAGACAAACAACTCGTCAACTTGTCAACTCGCAAACTCGTCAACCGAGCAACCTTTTAACATCGTTTAACCCGCATCTTGCAGCTTTTTGTATATATACTGCGTCTAACGGACAGAAACAATAACATTATAAGAGAAAGACAATGATTCATCTCAAAGACATCAACAAGACCTATCAGGGAGCGCAGCCGCTGCACGTGCTGAAAGGCATAAACCTCGACATCGAGGAGGGCGAGTTCGTCTCCATCATGGGCGCGTCGGGTTCGGGAAAGTCCACCTTATTAAATATACTTGGCATTCTCGACAACTACGACTCTGGCGAGTATCTGCTCAACAACGTGCCCATCTGGAACCTCAGCGAGACTCGTGCGGCTGAATACCGCAACAAGATGATAGGCTTCATCTTCCAGTCGTTCAACCTCATTCCGTTCAAGACGGCAGTGGAGAACGTAGAGCTGCCTCTGTTCTATCAGGGCGTGGGCAGAAGGAAGCGCCACCAGCTGGCAATGGAATATCTCGACCGCCTGGGACTGGCACAGTGGGCAAACCACTATCCCAACGAGATGTCCGGCGGACAGAAACAGCGAGTGGCTATTGCCCGAGCACTGATAACGAAGCCGCAGATAATCCTCGCCGACGAGCCAACGGGAGCCCTCGACTCGAAGACCAGCGTAGAAGTGATGAATCTGCTGAAGACACTGAACCACGACGAGCACATAACCATCGTCGTGGTGACTCACGAAGGTGGCGTTGCCAACGAGACAAACAAGATTGTCCACATCAAGGATGGTTTGATAGGACAGATTGAGGAGAACTTCGACCATCACGCTAATAGAGGATTCAAGTAGTATGATTGAACTGTTCAAGGAAATATGGAGCACTGCAAAGCGCAACAAGCTCCGAACGTCGCTCACGGGATTTGCCGTCGCATGGGGAATTTTCATGCTGATTTTCCTCCTTGGCGCTGGCAACGGCCTCATCAACGCCCAGATGCAACAGAGCAACAGGCGACTCGCCAACTCCGTTCAGGTGTGGGGAGGCTACACGTCGAAGGCACACAAGGGATTGAAGGAAGGCAGACGAGTGGCACTCGACGACCGCGACGTTGACATTACCGACAAGACCTTCACCCAACACGTCGAGGACGTGGGAGCCATAGTGAACAAGGAGGGCGTCAACATCTCCTACGGCGAGAACTATATCTCGGCGCAAACGCTCTCTGGTGTCTATCCCATCAGCCTCAAGCTCAACAAGCGAGAGATGCTCGCAGGACGCTTCATCAACGACATCGACCTTGAGCAAAACCGCAAGTCATTAGTGCTGATGAAAAGCCAGGCAAAGGAACTGGCGAAGAATCCCACAGACATAGTGGGCAAGGACGTGAAGGTGGGCGACCTTATGTTCAAGGTGGTGGGAGTGTGCAAGGACGACCAGCAACAGCAGAACAACGAGGCATACACAGCCTACACCACGCTGAAAACAATCTACGGCATAGGCGACGAGGCACACTCCATAGAGTTTGCCATAAAGGACCTGCCGACGGAGGAGGCAAACAACGAGTTTGCAAAAAACTATCGCGCGAAAATAAACACCATGCACGATGCAGCACCCGACGACGAGTCGTCAATCTGGATTTGGAACCGCTACATCGACAACATACAGATGACAACGGGAATAGGCATCATACGCACGGCTCTTTGGGTGATAGGACTCTTCACCCTGCTCAGCGGCATAGTGGGCGTGTCGAACATCATGCTCATCACCGTGAAGGAGCGCACCCGTGAGTTTGGTGTGCGCAAGGCAATAGGCGCAAAGCCGTGGCAGATTCTGAAACTCATCATCACCGAGAGCGTCATCACTACGGCAATATTCGGCTACATCGGAATGCTCTGCGGAATAGCCGCCAACGAATACATGGACGCGACGATAGGCCACGACGTGATCGACACTGGCTTGTTCCAAGCCACGATGTTCGTCAACCCGACGGTAGGTCTCGATGTCTGCATCCAAGCCACCATGGTCATCATCATCGCCGGCACCATAGCGGGACTCATACCTGCTCTGAAGGCGGCGAGAGTAAGACCCATCGAGGCGTTAAGGGCAGAATAATATTTCATTATTACAATATTTCAATCTTTCCATATTAAACATGAAGTTTGACATCGATTCATATAGGGAAATCCTCGACACCCTGACCCGCAACAAGAGCCGCAGCTTCCTCACAGGCTTCGGAGTGTTCTGGGGAGTGTTCATGCTCATCGTACTCATTGGCGGTGGACAAGGACTGAAGGAGCTGCTGCAGGAAAACTTCTCAGGTTTCGCCACCAACACGGCAATGGTTTGGACTCAAGCCACTACCAAGCCCTATAAGGGATTCCGCAAGGGACGCTACTTCTCCATGACGGAGAACGACATGGTGCGACTGAGGCAGCAAGTGCCAGAGCTTGACATCATCACGCCGGTGATGTTCGGAGGAAGGAAGAACGCCGTCTTTGGCGACAAGACCTTCAATGCTCACATCTCCGGCTACAGCTACGACTTTGCCAAGGTGAACTCACCTATTATATATTATGGACGCTACATCAACGAGCTTGACGTTAGGGACAGCCGCAAGGTGTGCGTCATAGGCAAGCAGGTCTATAAGAAGTTGTTCCCCAAGGGAGGCAACCCATGCGGACAGCGCGTGAGAATCGACTCCACCTACTATCAGGTCATAGGCGTTGACTACAAGGGAGGCAATGGAATAAACATCAACGGACGTGCCGACGAGCAGATAACCATTCCCTACACCGTGTTCCAAAAGGCATACAACAGCGGCGACAAGATTCACAGCATCGCCGTAACAGGAAAGCGAGGAGTGGTGATGAGCTCGCTCACCGACCGCATCCGCACGCTGATAGCCCGCGCCCACCTTATTGACCCAACTGACGAGAAAGCCGTTACGGTGTTCAACACCGAGGTTCTCTTCGCCATGATCGACAACCTCTTCAAGGGAGTGAACTACCTCATTTGGCTCATCGGCATAGGCACATTGCTCGCAGGAGCCATAGGAGTGTCAAACATCATGATGGTCACCGTGAAGGAGCGCACCACCGAGATAGGCATCCGCCGCGCCATCGGCGCAACGCCACGCATGGTGCTCACGCAGATAATCTCCGAGAGTGTCTTGCTTACGGCGGTTGCGGGAATGAGCGGCATCCTCTTCGGAATATCCATATTGGAGATGCTTGAGTTGGCAAACACCACCGACGGCATTCTCACCGCCCACTTCCAAGTAGGCTTCTGGACAGCCATTGCCGCCGCAGCCCTACTCAGCTTCCTTGGCGGACTCGCAGGTCTCGCCCCTGCCTGGCGTGCAATGAGCATCAAGCCAGTAGATGCAATGCGAGACGAGTAGCTAAAGAATCTAGAAAATCTAGAAAGTCTAGAAAATCTAGAGAGTCTAGAAAATCTAGAGAAACAAGAAAAAAACAAAAAACAAAATAAGATATGAAAAAGTATGGTAAACTGATTATCGCGGTCATTGTCGCCATAATCTTCATCGGGACCTTCGTGTTCCTCTACAAGAAGTCGCAGCCACAGCCTGTAGTCTATAACGAGTTCACGCCTACCGTTGGCGACGTGAGCAAGACAACCATCATCACGGGAAAGATTGAGCCACGCGACGAGGTTAGTGTGAAGCCACAGATTAGCGGCATCATCACCAATCTCTACAAGGAGGCTGGCGACCGCGTCGAGGCAGGAGAGGTTATTGCCAAGGTAAAGGTTATTCCCGACATGGGACAGCTCAGTTCCGCAGAGGCACGAGTGCGTCTCGCCGCCATCAATGTAAAGCAGGCAAAGGTGAACTTCAAGCGCGACGAGAGCCTCTACAACCAGAAGCTCATCTCGGCTGACGAGTACGACAAGACCCGTCAGGCACTGCAACAGGCTGAGGAGGAAGTCGTTGCCGCCAACGATGCGCTTGAGGTAGTTCGCGACGGTGTGTCGAAGAGCAACGCCAGCGCAAGCTCCACTCTCATCCGCTCCACCATCTCTGGCATCATTCTCGACATTCCCGTGAAGGTAGGAAACACCGTGGTGCTCAGCAACACCTTCAACGACGGTACCACCATAGCCACTGTTGCCGACATGAAAGACCTCATCTTCCGTGGCAACATCGACGAGACCGAGGTGGGAAGCCTCGTTCAGGACATGCCAATGAAGATTACCATCGGAGCGCTGCAGGACCTCAACTTCGACGCAACGCTCGAATACATATCGCCAAAGGCTGTGGAGAACAACGGCGCCAACCAGTTTGAGGTCAAGGCTGCCGTGAAGGTGGTCGAGGGCGACAAGATCCGCTCTGGCTACAGTGCCAATGCCGAGATTATTCTGGCAAAGGCTACAAAGGTGCTCACCGTGCCTGAGAGTGCCATTGAGTTCAGCAACGACTCAGCATTCGTCTTTATCGTCAAAGGCACTGGAGAGCAGAAGACCTACGAGCGCCGCGCCGTTACCACAGGAATCAGCGACGGAGTGAACATCGAAATCAAGAGTGGAGTCACACAAAAGGACAAGGTTCGTGGTCCACAGGTCGTTGCTGACGACAAGAGTGAAAAGTGAAGAGTGAAGAATGAAGAGTGAAGAATTATGAAAAGAGCATTTTTTTCCATAGCTATCATAGTTTCTGCCATTACGGCATCGGCTGAGACGAGGCAGTGGACCTTGCGCCAGTGCATCGACTACGCCTTGGAGCACAACATCACCGTGAAGCAACAGCAGAATGCCACCGAGTCGCAACGCATACAACTCGACGACAACCGCGGCAACCACCTGCCAACAGTTGATGCCTCGATGGGACAGAACTTCTCGTTCGGTCGCGGACTCACCGCACAGAACACCTACGAGAACACCAACACGAGCAACACGTCGTTTTCTCTCAACGCCTCGGTGCCAATCTTCGCCGGCAACAAGATTGTCAACGCCGTAAAGCTCGCACAGCTCAACCTCGATGCCTCGCTTGCCGACCTTGAGAAAGCCAAGGACGACATCCGCACACAGGTGGCGAAGGCATACGTGCAGATTCTCTACGACTACGAGGTCTCTGAGGTGGCACAACGTCAGATAGCCATCGACTCCATGCAGGTCTATCGTCTTGAGCGCATGCTTGAGGCTGGCAAGGCAAGCCCCGCAGAGGTCTCGCAGCAAAGGGCAACGCTCGCACAGAGCCGACTGACCGCAACCAATGCCGACAACAACTACCGACTCTCGCTCCTCGCACTGAGCCAGTTGCTTGAGCTGCCCACACCAGAGGGTTTCGACATTGCACATCCTTTCACCGATGCCATTATGCCGCTGACCGACAACAACGGCAGCGCCGCACTGCCCTCGCCCGACCTCGTCTATGCCGAAGCCCTTGGCATCAAGCCTCAGGTCAAGGCTGAGGAACTGCGCCTCTCAGGCTCTGAGTACAACATCAAGATTGCCCGTGGCGACTACTTCCCCACCCTCTCGTTCTCGGCAGGTCTCGGCACCAACTACTACACCACATCGGGTTTCGATGCCGACAGCTTCGGCAAGCAGCTGAAGAACAACTTCAGCCAGTATCTCGGCATCAACCTCTCCATCCCCATCTTCAACCACTTCTCCACGCGCAACAAGATACGCACGGCGAAGATAGACCGCGAGAATCAGGCACTCCGTCTTGAGAACACGAAGAAAGACCTCTACAAGGAAATCCAGCAGGTTTATTACAATGCCGTGGCATCGAGCAGCCGCTACGCCAGCAGCGAGGAGGCAGTGAGGAGCAACGAGGACGCCTTCCAGCTCACCCGCGCGAAATATGAGAACGGAAAGGCCACCATCACTGAGTTCAACGAGCAGAAAAACAACCTCCTGAAGGCACAGAGCGACATGGTGCAGGCAAAATACGAATACCTCTACCAAACCTCACTCCTCGACTTCTACCGAGGAAAGACATTGGAGTTCTGAAGTAAAGGGGGTGTTTTTGGGAGATAAGAAGATAAGGTAATATTTGTTATTTGTGAAAAAGAAGATGGCGAGCCGTTAGACAACGACTCGCCATTTTTCTTTTTATCGAAGCATCAATTATGCTGGAAGGCTGATTGCCTCAGAAGGACAAACATCAGCGCATGTACCGCACTCTGTGCAGACATCAGGATTGATTGAATACTTCTCGCCCTCAGAGATTG
>CAMAGM010000025.1 GCA_945833995.1 uncultured Prevotella sp. | reverse complement strand
GAGTGCAAAATCAACAAGCTTGCTTGGTTGTTTTGCCGAGATGCAGCTTATCTTATGCAAAGATAATGCTTTTTGAGTTAACGGCAAAACGAATGATTGTTTTTTTTTGTGAAGTGCATGGAATTTGTTGTGGAGCTGGGTGCTGGGGATGTGGGCGTCCCAAGTGGTTGCGGTAGTTGGATTATTTGAAAATATCGGTTGAAAAGTTTGGTGGATAGGGGGATTTGTTGTATCTTTGTGCCTTGGAAAGTTATATTTCACGGCGCGAAACGTACGTTGCACGACGTGAAACGTATATCCCACGGCGTGAAACGTACATTTCACGGCGTGAAATATACTTCACATAGGCTGTCGTGGACTTTTACATAGGCTATTGGAAGAGATTTATAAAGGTATTAATGAACTAATAATAGAAAGGGAACTACTACATGACACAATTTGTGCTTAAAGAGATGAACGACCTCGACGGAAAGGGCAAGGGAAGAGTTTATCCGCAGGTGGTGATTAATAGGTTGATGACCACTGAAGACCTTGTGAAGCGTATGCAGGACAACACGCGCTTGGGCTCAGCGGCGATACATGCTACGCTTCTCTCGCTGGGCGAGAACATTGCGTCGCTGCTCGACATGGGCTTCTCAGTGAAGATAGACAACCTTGGCACCTTCTCGCTCTCGCTCGGATTTGCCGACAAGAAGGGGAACAAAATGGAGGACGAGGACGACAAGATGAACTACAGGAGGGTTGCGGTGAAGAACATTACGTTCAAGCCGGAGAGTGACTTGATATTCAATATAAACAAGAACATTAACCTTGAGAGGCATGTGCAAGGAGTGGTGAAGTCGGGGAGCGATAGCTTCACTCCTGAGGAACGAAGGCTGCGCGCTCTTGACTTCATGGGACGGCATGGGCAAATAACACTGCAGGAATATGCCAACCTAAACAATGTCAGCCGCTCCAAGGCTTCGCGCGAGCTGAACAAATGGGACGAGATGGAGGGCAGTGGCATCAGGAGTTATGGCAATGCTCCGCATAAGGTTTGGAAGAAAGAATAGTCGCGGGTTATGCATTATGGTTTTGTCAGTTGGATCAAGGGGCTTGTGGTGAGTTTGGCTGACTTGCTGTTTCCTCGCTATTGTTTCGTTTGCGGCAGTAGGTTGGCGGCGAGCGAGGGAGAGTTGTGCGGGTGGTGCGTGATGTCAAGACCTTTCGCACCTGTGTATGCTGACTACAGGGACAACGACATGGCGAAGCTGTTCATGGGTGTGATGCCCATAGAGAGGGCGCAGGCGATGATGAGGTATGACCCGCAGTCGAACCTCGCACATGTGATTTACGAACTGAAATACTACAACAAGCCAGAGGTTGGGGTGACAATGGGACGATTGTGTGCCAAGTTGCTGATGCCCACTGGGTTCTTCGATGGTATCGACCTCGTTGTTCCCGTGCCGTTGGCAAAGGAGAGGCAGCGGGCGAGGGGCTACAACCAAAGTGAGATGATAGCCGAGGGGATAAGTCAGGCTACGGGCATTGAGATGTCGGTAGGTAACGTGGTGCGACTGCATTTCAGTAAGACGCAGACGATGCTGAACGAGTGGGAGAGGCGGGAGAATGTGGAAGGAAATTTCAAGGTGGTGGATGCCGCAGGGCTTGAGGGCAATCATGTGTTGCTGGTTGACGACATAATGACCACTGGTGCTACGTTGAAGGCTTGCGGCGGTGAGATGGGCAAGAGCGTGGGAAAACTGCGCATCAGCGTGCTCACCATAGGCAGGAGCTCCGACTGACGGGAATTGCCCGTATTGCAAAACTATATAGGCGGCTTGTGCGGGCGGGACACCCACACTCCAGAGTCCAACACAAGGGTGACGAGTGTTAAAAGAGGAAAAAAGTGGTTGGCAAATTTGCGGGATAGGAATAAATGTAGTACCTTTGCTCTCTATATGAAGCAAGAAAATCATAATCAGAAGACTTTGGAACTGGGAACCAAGCCTGTAGGACAGTTGCTTGTTCAGTATGCCTTGCCCGCAATCATAGCAATGACGGCCTCGTCGTTGTACAACATGGTTGACAGCATCTTCATTGGTCAGGGCGTTGGCGCACTCGCCATATCGGGCTTGGCAGTGACATTCCCGTTCATGAATCTCTCGGCGGCTTTCGGTGCCGCTGTAGGAGTCGGCGCGTCTTCCTACATCTCCGTGAAACTCGGTCAGAAGGAATATGCGAGGGCTCAGCGCGTATTCGGTAACACGGTGACGCTAAACGTCATCATCGGCATTTTGTTCAGTAGCATCTCGTTGTTGTTTCTCGACCCGATACTCTTTTTCTTCGGTGCGAGCGAGCAAACGCTGCCATACGCCCGTGAGTATATGACGGTGATACTTTTGGGAAACGTGATCACCCATCTGTATTTCGGCATGAATGCGGTGCTGAGGGCTGCGAGCAAGCCGCGGGCGGCAATGTTCATTACGATGTTCACCGTGGTGTTCAACACGTTGCTCGACCCGCTGTTTATCTACACCTTTGACCTTGGCATCGCGGGAGCCGCCTATGCCACGGTGCTGGCGCAGTTCGTGGCGTTCTTGTGGCAGTTGAGGCTGTTCACCGACAAGCGTGAGATACTCCATCTGAAGCATGGCATATACAAGCCAAATGGGAGGATTGTTCGCAACATTCTCGCCATAGGCATGTCGCCGTTCTCGATGAACGCCTGTGCCTGTCTGATAGTGATATTCATCAACAAGAACCTGTTGAGCTATGGTGGCGACCTTGCCGTTGGTGCCTACGGAATAGCCAACCGCATAGCGTTCATCTTCGTGATGGTGACGATGGGAGTTAACCAAGGCATGCAGCCGATAGCGGGCTACAACTATGGGGCGCAGAAGTATGACCGAATGATGCGTGTGCTGATGCTTGCCATGATAGCTGCCACCTGTATCACCTCGGCTGGCTTCATCGTGGCTGAGTTTTGCCCAAGGCTCTGCGTAAGCCTGTTCACCACCGACCTGCAGCTCACTGAGATGGCTGTGAGCGGTCTGAGCATAATGATGGCAGCAATGCCGATAGTGGGCTATCAGATGGTGATAACCAATTTCTTCCAAAGCATTGGCATGGCGAAGATAAGCATCCTTCTCTCGCTCTCGCGCCAGTTGCTTCTCTTGCTGCCGCTGCTCGTGGTGCTGCCTCCGCAGTTTGGCATCAACGGAGTGTGGATGTCGATGCCTGTAAGCGACACGCTGTCAGCCCTGCTCGCGTTTATAGTGATGTCGAGATATATGAGGAAGTTTAAGGGAATGAGGAGTGTGGAGTGAGGAGAGAGGAGTGAGAAATGAGGAGTGAGAAATGAGGAGTGTGGAGTGAGGAGAGAGGAGAGAGGAGTGAGAATAGCGAGAGCCAGGCTTGTACTAATGTCTTTAACTCCTTTAACTACTTTAACTTCTTTAACTCCTTTAACTCCTTTAACTCCTTTAACTCCTTTAACTACAATAAACTTGAACGATGAAAAAGATAGGAATAATCAGCGACACCCATTCTTATTGGGATGAGCGCTATGTGAAATATTTCGAGCCCTGCGACGAGATTTGGCATGCGGGCGACATTGGCTCTACGGAGCTTGCCGAGCGCCTTGCTGCCATTCGTCCGCTGCGTGCCGTGTGTGGCAACTGCGATGGTGGCGACCTTAGGCTGATGTTTCCTGAGGTGCTGCGGTTCAAGTGTGAGGACGTGGACGTGCTGATGAAGCACATCGGCGGCTATCCGGGAAATTATGACCCGAGCATCCGTGGTAGAATATATGCCTCGCCCCCGCAGCTCTTCATCAGTGGACACTCGCACATTCTGAAGGTGCTCTTCGACAAGACCCTCAACCTGCTGCACATCAATCCAGGGGCGGCAGGACTGCAGGGTTGGCACAAGGAACGGACCATAGTGAGGCTGACCATAGAGGGAAGCAAATTCACTGATTGTGAGGTGGTGACGATGAAATGAAGAATTAAGAGGGAAGGAGGTAGAGGGTAGAAGTTAGAGATTACCGAACTGCCTAATATCCAATGGAATAACTATTCTCTACCTTCTACCTTCTACCTTCTACCATCTACCTTCTACCTTCTACCTTCTACCCTCTACCTTCTATAATTCAAAATTCGATAATAAATAAAATATTATGAGGACAATAGTTATTACGGGCGGCGCTGGATTTATCGGCTCTCATGTAGTCCGCCTTTTTGTGAACAAGTATCCAGATTATCGCATAATCAACCTCGACAAGTTGACTTATGCGGGCAATCTTGCTAATCTTAAGGATATTGAGAATAAGCCGAATTACAAGTTTGTCAAAATGGACATCTGCGACTTCGATGCCTTTTACCAGCTGATGCAGGACGAGAGGGTGGATGGCATAATACACCTTGCCGCGGAGAGCCATGTGGACCGCTCGATAAAGGACCCATTCACCTTTGCACGCACCAACGTGATGGGTACGCTGTCGCTACTGCAGGCGGCAAAGCTCTATTGGGAGTCGCTGCCAGAGAAATATGAGGGCAAGCGCTTCTATCATATCTCTACCGACGAGGTGTATGGCGCGTTGCAGATGACTCATCCTGAGGGCATTGAGCCTCCTTTCACCACGAAGGCATCGTCGCAGCAGCACCATGAGGCATACGGCGAGGACTTCTTCCTTGAGACCACGAAGTATAACCCACACTCGCCATACTCGGCATCGAAGGCTGGCTCAGACCATTTCGTGCGTGCCTTCCACGACACCTATGGTATGCCTACCATAGTGACCAACTGCTCAAACAACTATGGTCCATACCAGTTCCCTGAGAAGCTCATTCCGCTGTTTATCAACAATATCCGTCAGCGCAAGCCGTTGCCTGTGTATGGCAAGGGAGAGAACGTGCGCGACTGGCTGTACGTTGAGGACCACGCTCGTGCCATCGACCTCATATTCCACGAGGGAAAGGTGGCTGAGACATACAACATTGGTGGATTCAACGAGTGGAAGAACATAGATATAATAAAGGTGGTGATAAACACCGTTGACCGACTGTTGGGACGTAAGGAGGGCGAGGACCTCGACCTGATAACCTACGTCACCGACCGCCTTGGACACGATGCCCGCTATGCCATCGACTCAACCAAGCTCCAGCGTGAACTGGGTTGGGAGCCGAGTCTGCAGTTTGAGGAGGGAATAGAGAAAACCGTGAAGTGGTATCTCGAAAACCAGGAATGGTTGGACAACGTCACCTCCGGCGACTATCAGAAGTATTACGAGTTAATGTACTCAAACCCTTCAAACCCTTCAAACTTTTAAAACAATAATATTAAGTATAAAATGAAGAAAATAATGCTTTTAGGCTCAGGCGAACTGGGCAAGGAGTTTGTCATCGCCGCAAAGCGTGCGGGACAATATGTGATAGCGTGCGACCGCTACGACAACGCGCCAGCCATGCAGGTGGCTGACGAGCGAGAGGTGTTCTCAATGCTCGATGGCGATGCCCTCGACGCTGCGGTGAGGAAACACCAACCAGACATAATAGTGCCTGAGATTGAGGCAATACGCACAGAACGCCTGTTCGACTATGAGAAGCAGGGCATACAGGTGGTGCCGAGCGCAAGGGCGGTGAACTTCACAATGAATCGCCGCGCAATACGCGACCTCGCCTCGCGTGAGCTGGGACTGCGCACGGCAAAGTATTTCTATGCCAAGACTTTCGACGAGTTCAAAAGGGCAGCCGACGAGATTGGTTTCCCATGCGTGGTGAAGCCATTGATGTCGTCGAGTGGTCACGGACAGAGCTATGTCCACAACGACGATGAGCTGGAGCAGGCTTTCCGTGAGGCTATGGAAGGTAGCCGTGGCGACGTGAAAGAGGTTATAATTGAGGAGTTTATAGACTTCGACTCAGAGTTCACCCTTCTCACCGTGACGCAGAAGGAAGGTCCAACGCTGTTCTGCCCACCAATAGGTCATGTGCAGAAGAAAGGCGACTACCGCGAGAGCTGGCAACCATATAAGATAAGCGACGAGGCTCTCAAACAGGCACAGCACATGGCTGCCGAGGTGACACGAGCCCTTACTGGAGCAGGCATCTGGGGCGTGGAGTTCTTCCTTACGAAGCAGGGCGAGGTGATTTTCAGCGAGCTGTCGCCACGTCCACACGACACAGGCATGGTGACTCTCGGTCACACCACCAACCTCAGCGAGTTTGAGCTGCATTTCCGTGCCGTGATGGGACTGCCTATTGCAGGCATACATCTTGAACACGCCGGTGCAAGTGCTGTGATACTCTCTCCAGTGGAGAGTAGCGACCCTCTGCCATACAACCTTGTGGAAGCACTGCAGCAAGACCGCACCCGCATACGAATCTTCGGCAAGCCAGAGGCTCATGTAGGACGAAGAATGGGAGTGGTGCTCTGCTATGGCGACATTGCCAATGGCACCGACGAGCTGCGCGAGAAGGCAAAGGCAGCCGCCACGACTATTCTTGGAACTGAGCCGTATAGTGTGTTTTAAACTTTCACGTAAGTGTTGGGAGTTAAAGGAGTTAAGGGAGTTAAAGGAGTTAAAGACGTATGTCCAAACCGAGGAAACTCTCCATGTAAATGAAAAGACTATTGTCTTTAACTCCTTTAAACTCCTTGAACTCCTTGAACTCCTAAAGTTAGAAACTTAAATAATGATTGGAACGATAATAGACTTGCCAAAGATTGTTGACCCTCGGGGCAACCTGACTGTTGCCGAGCAGATGAGGAATGTGCCTTTCGAGGTCAAGCGCGTGTATTGGACTTACGACGTGCCTGGCGGAGAGAGTAGGGGAGGACATGCACACAAGGAATGTGTGGAGTTCATCATTGCCGTGAGTGGATCATTCACCGTCACACTTGACGACGGGAAGGGACACCGTGAGGACTATCACCTCAACCATCCTTGGCAAGGGCTGCTCGTGAACACGGGCATCTGGCGGACATTGGAGGACTTCTCCTCTGGTGCCGTATGCCTCGTGTTGGCTTCCGAACTCTTCGACGAGGACGACTATATCTACGAATATGACGACTATCTGCAATACGTGAAATGATAGAGGTAAGACAATATAGTGAGAGCGATGCCGAGGCATGGAATGACTTCGTGGCAAAGTCGAAGAATGGAACTTTCCTTCTCGACCGACGCTACATGGACTACCATGCCGACCGATTTACCGACCATTCGCTCTTGTTCTATAACATCGACGGGGCGCTGATAGCCTTGTTGCCAGCCAATGCCGAGGGCGGAATACTGTTCTCGCATGGTGGGCTGACCTACGGCGGACTAATTGTGTCGGAGAGGTTTAAGACCACGGATGCTCTGGATGTCTTCACGTCGCTGCGCAAGCATCTTCTTCTCGATCATTATGAGCGCGTAATCTATAAGCCGAGCCCATGGTTCTACCACACGCAACCCTCAGAGGAAGACCTCTACACCTTGTTCCGTTTCGGGGCGAGGTTGGCGGGAAGGGATGTGGCAACCCTTATCGACCTGACCCGCATGCTCCCAATGGCTACACTGCGCCGCCGACAAGTTGCGAGGGCTTTGGGCAATGGCGTAAGCGTGGTGAGGGAAAAGGACTTCGGCAGGTTTTGGAAGGTGCTCGACGACAACCTTATGCAGCGCTATGGTGTGCATCCTGTACACAGTCTCGATGAGATAAGCCTTCTTGCAAGCCGTTTCGATAATATTGAGCTTTACGAGGCGCGTCTTGACGGGGAAACCATTGGCGGCGTGGTGCTGTATGTCTCTGCTGACGTGGCACATGTCCAGTATATCTCTGCCAACGACGAGGGTAAGCGCCTTGGTGCCATCGACTTGATATTCAGTAGGATAATAGAAAGCTTGAAACCCCGTTGCCGCTTCCTCGATTTCGGTAAATCGACAGAGCAGTTTGGTCATTTCCTCAACAAGGGACTTATCTTCCAGAAAGAGGGCTTTGGTGGAAGGGCAGTATGTTACGACACTTACGAATGGACATTATGGACATAAAATATCTTGACCTAAAGGCGATTACAGCCCTGCATGGCGATGAGATCCAGGAAGCCGTTGACAAGGTGGTCCGTGGCGGTTGGTATCTGCAGGGAGAGGCTAACAAACGCTTTGAACAACACTATGCCGCCTACTGTGGCGCGCGTTACTGTGTGGGCTGCGCCAATGGTCTTGATGCGCTCACGCTCACATTCCGTGCCTATATGGAAATGGGACTGATGGGCGAGGGCGACGAGGTTATAGTGCCTGCCAACACCTATATCGCATCCATTCTTGCCGTGACGGAGAACAGGCTGCGTGCCGTTCTCGTTGAGCCGCGCATCGACACACTGCAGCTTGACGATACGCTTGTTGAGGCTGCAATAACCTCACGCACAAGGGCAATACTCCTCGTAAACCTCTACGGACGCAATGCCTACACTGAGCTAATAGGCGAGATATGCCAGCGCCACAACTTACTCCTTGTCATCGACAATGCACAAGCCCACGGCATCACCAGTCTCACTCCTCACTCCTCACTCCCCACTCCTCACTCCTCACTCCTCACTCACTGCCACAGCTTCTACCCAGGCAAGAATCTTGGCGCTTTGGGCGATGGTGGTGCCATAACTACTGACGATGAGCAGTTTTCCAGCCTTTTCCGTTCGCTTGCCAACTATGGCTCGTCGCGTAAGTATGTCTTCGACCATTGCGGAAGAAACAGTCGCCTCGACGAGATACAAGCTGCCGTCCTCGATGTCAAGTTGGCTTATCTTGATGCAGAGAACGAGCGTAGGCGAAACATTGCCTTGCGATATATTGAGGAGGTTGACAACCCTCTGCTCAGCCTGCCAACCCACGACTATTGGCAGCAAAGCGTCTTCCACATTTTCCCCATACTCACTCCACATCGTGACCTCATGCAGAAGCATTTGGCTGAGAACGGAGTGCAGACAGTGATTCATTACCCCATACCTCCGCACCGTCAGCAATGCTATGCCAACTCACCGTTCCTCGTCATACCCGCCTCTGGTCTTCCCATAACCGACCGAATCCACCGCGAGGAACTAAGCATACCATGCCATCCAGCCCTCAGTGACGACGAGGTGACACATATCATAGAAGTCTTAAACGCGTTTTATAATTGATAATGTTTAGAAAATACATATTATTAGGTTCCCTGTTCAGTGCTCTCGCTATGAGCGCACAGACAGACATAAGTTGGGAAGTGACAATGCAGTCAACCAACAGCACGGGCGACTACACCCCATTGTGGCTCAATGCCAACAAGCATGGGTTGAGTAGCTTGGAGAAAAACAATGGTTATCTCATGGCAGGGATAACAAAACCCATGGAGAGCGATTCAGTGCGCCGTTGGAGCTATGGATATGGAGCGTCGCTGGTCGGCGCATACAATTTCACAAGTCCAATAGTAGTGCAGGAGGCTTACGTCGAGGGACGTTGGCTGAAGGGAGTGCTCACCTTGGGTAGCAAGGAGTGGGCAATGGAACTGAAGAACGACACTCTCAGTTCTGGCTCGCAAACCTTTGGCATCAATGCACGCCCCGTACCGCAGCTTAGGATTGCCCTGCCTGATTATTGGACCTTTGCCGGAGGATGGCTCGGTATCAAGGGACACATTTCCTACGGAATGACCAGCGACGATGGTTGGCAGAAAGACTTCACCAACAAGCAATCGAGATATACGGAGAATGCACTCTATCATTCCAAGGCAGGCTACCTCCGAATAGGAAATGTGGAGAAATCGCGGCTCACTGTCGAGCTTGGTATTGAGATGGCGTCGCTCTTTGGCGGAACATCATATAGGAAACGGGTTGACGGCGAGCTTGTTGGAGTGAAGAACGGCACAGGGTTGTCATCATTTTGGCACGCCTTCACCGGAGGAGGAAGCGATGTGGGCGAGACCACCTATCAGAACGTTGAGGGTGACATGCTTGGCAGTTGGGTGGCAAGGGTGAACTACGATGCCCCAACGTGGAATCTTGGTGTATATGCCGACCACTATTTCGAGGACCACTCTTCAATGTTCCTTCTCGACTATGATGGCTATGGCAATGGTGCGGAGTGGAATGTGAGAAAAGACAACCGCTATCTGTTCTATGGCTTGAAGGACATAATGCTCGGCGCTGAGCTTACCTTGAAGAATTGCCCATGGATGAGAAAGGTGGTTGTGGAGTATCTATATACAAAACACCAGTCAGGACCAGTATATCATGACCATACTGAGAACATACCTGACCACATAGGAGGCTGCGACAACTACTACAACCACGGCATCTACACAGGTTGGCAACATTGGGGACAGGTGATAGGCAATCCGCTTTATATGTCACCTCTATATAATACCGATGGCACTATTCAGGTTAAGAACAACCGATTCGTAGCTTGGCATGGAGGTGTTTGTGGCAGTGTGTCGAAAGCCATAGACTATCGTCTGCTTGCTACATATCAGAAAGGCTGGGGAACTTACGGCAACATGTATCCTGCACCACGCCGAAACGTCAGTCTGCTTGCTGAGGCATGCTATAATTTGCCAAAAAGCGGGTGGCAGTTCGTTGCCGCACTTGGTATGGACAAGGGTGGACTGTTGGGAGATAATTATGGATTGCAGTTAACAGTATCAAAGAAAGGAGTATTCAAATGAGAAAAGTGTTTTATATATTGATTGCCGTCGCGTTGTCGCTTACGGCTTGTGAGTTTGAGACTTCGGGGAATGGCGACCTCGATGGCTTGTGGAAGATGCAGGGAGTTGATACTCTCGCCTCTGGCAAGTTCGTTGACCTCACCCAGCGGCAGATAGCCTATTCTATTCAGAAGGATTTACTGCAGCTCACCGGCGCAGGTACAACTGTATTCTGTAGGTTTGAGCACAATGGCGACTCGCTGATTGTATATGACCCTCGTGCCAAAGGCACAGACAATCCCGCAATAGACTCCATCGACGTGTTGCGTGGCTACGGAATATCCAATCTTCGTCAGGCGTTCCACATCGATGCCCTATCGGGCAGCCGTATGATACTGAAAACAGACGAGTTGCGACTTTATTTTGAGAAATATTAATGGTGGGAATTTATAGAACCCACCATTAATATGTAACGACAAAAAAAGTAGGCCTACTCTCACGAGCAAGCCTACGTGTCGTTTAACAATTAAAATCGGGGCGCGGATAATAAAGCGACCGCCCCTTGTCGCTGTCTTTATTTAAGTGTCTTCTTTACTGTTCCGTTGGCATATTTTGTTATTATCATGCCCTTTGCAGCACCACTGACGCTCTGACCGTTGAGGTTGTAGCGGCCTACGACAGCATTGTTGCTTGTTCCCTCAACAGCATTGACACCTGTTGGGTCGATGTTGAGTTCCACCTTGTAAGTATTAATAAGTTCCAACGCCTCGTTGTAGCACGAGATGCTTAAGATGTTTGTCGTTGGCTCGTAGTATGAAAGTGTTCCTACCACGATATCGTCCTTACAGGTGACGCTGATTTCTTCTTCGTCTTTCTCTGGCACTTCAGCAACCGTCATTTTGTAGCCTTCAGTCTTGTCTTGGCTGAAACCAGGAATAGGTGTGTCGAAGAGTTCTATGCTTGTAATCACTGGCTCGTAGTTGAGCTGAACGTCATCTACGAGAAGAACGTCAGGATTGTCCGTTGACTTGCTGCCTCCGCCAGGTACGCTACAAGTATTGATAGTGACAAGAATCGATGCCGGGTCGGCATAGTTGGTTGCATAGCTTGCGTAGTCGAATGGAATTGTGATTTTCTTCCATGTGTCTGTTGCCTCAAGGGTCTGCTCTGCCACTGCAACAAGGTTGTCGTATGTCGTCTCAGCAGGTTCTGGGTCTTGATAGTAGCCCTCACCAACAAGTGATGCCTTAACCATCGCAGGATTTTCGTTGCCCTCACCATTCTTGAACTTATACCAAAGGCTGAGTGAAGTTGGTCGGCTCTTAAGAACGTTGAAGAATGGGTCGCCATTGCCATCCACATCTGTTGACTCGGGGTCTATGAACGCATTGTTCTTGGTATTTGTAGGGTCAATGTCACCAACAGCCATTCTTCCTGTGGTGATGGTACCGTTGGCAGATATACCCAATGCCACAGTAGATTGCAGCTTTACCGATTTTGTTCCCTTGCTTGTCTCAGGCACATCGTCGCTAATGGTCACTCCGTTTGCTGCAAACGAAGCCAAACCTGTGCCACTCTTTATTCCGTGCCAACCGTTAGGCTCGTCGTAGTCGCCAACCTTATGCCATGCCTCGAAGTCACCACCATAGATGCTTGTCTCTCGATTGAGTAGAGCAACATTGACCCCGACAGATGGAACTTTCAGCCTTATGGCTAATTCTCCATTCCAAATATAGCCTTCGAGAACGATAGGAATTGGAACGCCTGCAAAAGTACCTTCCTCAAGCACGATATCTTGCTTGGTTGTGAGGACAGCATTACCATCCTCTTCCTCTGCATCAATATCTTTTACGTTTATTGTACCCACAGGTAATGGACCAAAAGAGAAATCTTTCAGCGTGATGTCGTATTTGCCTTTTTCATTTTTGGTGCATGAGATATTGATGACCTGTTTTTCACTTGGCTCTCCATACACTGTAACTGCAAGATTACATGTGTAGTCCTCTGCCACGGCTGTAAGCGAGAGGCAAGCCATTGCAATGAGGGTAAAAATTTTCTTCATAATAGATTCCTTTTTTTATTATAATTAATTAATGTTACTTCAGTTTGTATGTCAGACCTATGGTGCCGTAGATGGGGTAGAGGGTCTGCTCTATGGTGTGGAACGAGCTTTTGAAGGCACCGTTTAGTCCCCATGCAAGGTCGGCGTACACACCTATGCGTTTCCCAATAATGAAGTCTGCCCCGAGGTTGATGCCCCATTGGAACTTGCGCATATCGTCGCTGAAATCGTAGGTTGGGTTGTCCTCACCCTCTGGTCCCATCACTATCTTGTCGCCCGTTGGGTCGCCAGTGCGCAGATAGCCGTCATAGACGTGACCCTCGAAGTTGTTCGTGGCAACGTAGGAGACGTATGGACCACACTTTATGAGGAAACGTCCTGTACGGAATGTCGCCATAACGGGAATGGTAAGCATCCAACGGTTGCACTCAGTCACGAGATTGCCTGTGTACATACCCTCAAGACGCTCGCCTCCCTGTACCATTTCCATGTGGTAGTTCTTTACGGTGGCGTCGATTTTCATTCCCTTGTTCTCGATGTGTACTCCGGCAAGCAGTCCCCATTTGCCCCAAATGTCTTTCTGTACGTCAAGTCCAAGTGTTATGTTGGGCTGGAAGTCGTAGCTGTTGAGGCTGCGGATGGTTACTGGCATACCGATAGGTGCCGTTCCACCAATGTTGTAGCCTATGCGGAACGTGTAGTTGAGGCTGTCGGGAATGCTTATGGCGAAAGCCGAGCTTATCGCGAGTGCCATGAGTATGGCTATGCTGAGTATTCTTTTCATTGTTTATTCCTCGCTTTCACAAGTTAGTTTTACACTGTCAATGTATATCGTGCTCCCTGGGGCTCCCTCATAGAATGCTCCGTCGGTGCTTGACGTGAAGACTATGGTGAGGTTATAGCCTTGGTTCTCAAGTTCTTCCATGTCTATGGCGGTAAGATACTTGAATGTCATCTCGAAAGGTGTCCATGTGTCGGTCTCGGGTATTTCCGCAACCTCGGCAATGGCAACTATATTCGGGTTTGTCTTCGAATCCTCGCCGTAGAGCATCACCTCGTTGCCCTGCTCGTCGTGGTTTCGGTAGAAAACGGCATATATCGCTCCACGGTCCTTTATCTCAGGGTGTTTCTCAACCTTGAAGTTGACGTAACGCCAAAAGACATCGCCAGCCTTATATTTATACATTCCCGACACCTTGAGTGGCTTCTTCGTGAAAGGACGACCCATACGTGTGGTGTGGAGAGTGTTGGTGAGTGCGAGCGACACGTCAAACTCGCCTATGAAGAAGTTGCCTGCCGCAAGTGGGCGACGGACGAGTTCGCCCCACGAGCCTGTGCTGCAGGTCGTGAGCTTCAGACACCGTCCGTTGTAGCCATCTACTGAGACAGAGGGATATTCCTCGGGTGCCGCACTCGACTTGCTCATGGCGAAGCCTGCATTAGCCGTTGCCCAGTATTCCACCACAGTAGCGTCAGGTTGTGTCTCATACCATTTGTAGTATGTGGCTTTCTTCTTCGTGTCCTCATACACCTGGGCATTCTCGAACTCGAATATCATTGTTGACGACACTGTAACCACCGTTGGCTTGAACGATACCGTGTATTGTCGGCTCCATTGCTTGTCCTCCGATGTCACCGTATAGACTACAGGACCTTTGGAGAAATCGTGTACAGAGCCATTGGCTGGGGTTATGGTCGCCCCAGGTGTAATCTCAAACAGTGGCGCAAGTGCGGTAAGGTCAGCCTTACGACGTACGCTGAAAGTAATTTCGTTTTTGTCGTAGAACACGTTTATGGCTGTGTCAGTCGGCTGAAAGAACATCTCAGCCGGATTGTCGGTGTGAATCCAAGCCTTGGTGATATCACACTCCGCATTTGGTGCCTCGTCCTTGAAGCATGATGTCAGAGTGGTTATCACCAAGGCAATTATTGTCAGTCGAATTATCTTCATTAATCACAATTTTACATGTTTGCGGTGCAAAGGTAGCAATTATAATCGTAAATCGGATTATAAAGCTTGTAAAACTATGTTAAACCATGGAGTTTTTTGTCACTCCAACACTACCGTTACTCCCCTTGCTGCCTGTGCACCCATGACAAGAGCCTGTGCAATGTCGGCTGTTTTCGATGGACCGCTGATGAAGCAGCCATAGCCGTAGGAGTTGAACTCTATGCGGCGATACGCCTCGTGCATGTTGTTGACTATCTGCTTTCGGTCGAGCAGAATGACGAGATATTCGGATATGAAGCACACGGCTTTCTCCTTCATTGTCTGTGGAATCCAGATGCAGCCGTTCTCTGCCACGCCGAACACGCCTCGCACTACACCAACGTCGGTGCCGTTGAGGTCGTTTGCCTCTGCAACGGTGTCGGGATTTCGGTTGGCTATCGTCACCTCAGGCAGGTTGGACGCTATTACCTTGGCTTCAGGATAGCAGACCTTGATAACATCGTTGATGTCTTGTCCAGCCTCCAACTCAACCACTCGTCCACCTACGGTCTTGCTCATCTCGACGAACTGTTTCAGAGGGTCGGCATATTGCACTCCTTTCATCTCGTCGAACGAAGGCATGTCGTAGGTCGTATGTATGTTGGCACGTATCTTTGCCAGTAAATCTTCTTTATACATCTTATTCTTTCTTTAATAAAGTTTGGTAATGCTTTAACTCTTAACTCCTTATTTCACTTTGCCTTTCTTCCACATAGACTGGAACGACTCTTTTGCAAAAGTAGGCAGCTCACGTCCCTTGCCCCATTCGTTCAGACCGTTATATACGGCAAACCGTGGAGCATAGTTAACGAGAGGTGCGAACTTCAAGGCAGTGGAGAAGAGTGCAGGACGGTCGAAAATGAACTTCATGCCCTGGCTCATGAGTTTCTTCTGCTTGTTGGCACGCTGGAGCGAGTCGAGTTTCTGTCGCCAGAGGTAAATCTGTTCCGACAGATTGACTTTTGCCGGGCAAACGTTGTCGCAAGAGCAGCACAGCGAGCAGGCGCTGACATTCTCCGAGTGGGTGTAGCGGTCGCGGAGCATTCCGAGGTTAATTCCTATCGGACCGGGAATGAAATAGGTGTAGGAGTAGCCACCGCTGCGACGATATACTGGGCAGGTGTTCATGCACGAGCCACAGCGGATGCACTTCAGTGTCTCCCAGTGCTCACGGTCGGCAATGATGTCGCTTCTTCCGTTATCTACGAGTATTATGTGCATCTCGGCATCGGGGCGTGCCTTGCGGAAGTGTGATGTGTAGGTTGTCGTTGGCTGTCCCGTGCCGCTTCGGCAGAGCAGTCGCTGGAATACGGCGAGCGACTTGTAGTCAGGTATTACCTTTTCCAGGCCTATTGCCGCGATGTGCAGCTTTGGCATTGATGTTGACATGTCGGCATTGCCCTCGTTGGTGCATACAACAATGTCGCCTGTCTCCGCAACACCGAAATTGGCTCCTGTCATTCCCGCCTGCGAGGTCATGAACTCGTTGCGTAGGCTCATGCGCGCGCAATAAGTAAGATATGTGGGGTCGTTGTTGCCTGGCTCGCTGCCCAGTTCCTTGCGGAATAGGTCGCCCACTTCCTCCTGTGTAATGTGTATGGCAGGCATAACGATGTGGCTTGGCTTGGAGTGCATGAGCTGTATGATGCGCTCGCCGAGGTCGGTCTCTACCACCTCTATGCCGTTTTTCTCAAGGAATGGGTTCATCTCACACTCCTCGGTGAGCATCGACTTGCTCTTCACCATCTTCTTCACGTCGTGCTGGCGAAGTATTTGCAGCACTGTCTCGTTGAACTCGCGCGCGTCCTTTGCCCAGTGTACTATCACTCCGTTCTTCTCGGCGTTAGTGGCGAAGAGGTCGAGATAGTGGTCCATGTGGGTTATGGTGTGTCGCTTTATGTCGCTTGCCATTTGTCGTAGCTGCTCCCATTCGTCGAGGTTCATCGCCATGTTGTCTCTCTTGGTACGAACCGACCAGAATGTGGCGTCGTGCCATTTTGCCTTACCGACATTCTTCAGGAATGCCTCGGCTGCTTTTGAATGTAAGGTGCTCATAGTCCTGCTGCTAAAATCTGTACTACATGAATGAATTTTATGGGCTTGTTGAGTCGCTTTGCTATGCCTTGCATGTGCATGAGGCATGACGAGTCGGGACCTGTTATGTATTCAGCTCCCGTTGCCATGTGTCGCTCTATCTTGTCGGTGCCCATCTGTACCGACACTGCCTGTTCCTCCACGGAGAACATTCCTCCGAAGCCGCAGCACTCGTCAACGCGTTCCGGCTCCTTCACAGTGATGCCCTGCACGAGTTGCAGAAGGTCCTTTATTTTGGAGTATGGCGGTATGTTGCGCTCGCTGGGCGAGGAAAGTCCAAGCTCGCGGACACCGTGGCAAGAGTTGTGGACGCTCACAACATGCGGGAAGTGGCTTGGCAGCGATGTGGGCTTCACTATGTCGTGGATGAACTCTACCACATCCATGATCTTCCCTGAGGTCTGACACTCGTGCCCGCTGCCTTTGAGCAGGCGTGGATAGTTGATTTTCACGAAAGCGGCGCAACTTGCCGATGGAGCCACCACATAGTCGAAATTGGCAAATTTCTCGTCGAAGGACTTTGCCTGTTTGTCTGCCATTTGCTCAAATCCGGCGTTTGCCATCGGCTGGCCGCAGCAGGTCTGGTCGAGTGGGTAGTCCACGTCAAGACCAAGGCTTGTCAAGAGTTTGTACGTGGCTACGCCGACTTCTGGATAGAGGGCATCGACGTAGCATGGGATAAATAGTCCAATTTTCATGTTATATAAGTTTTAAGATCTCGTTCAAAATATTAGGTGTCTCATGGGGTGGCCTCCCCAACTGTTGGTCCCTATGGGCTTGAAACCCACACGGAGGTAGAGGGCTTCGGCTTTAGGATTCCCCGTGTCAACGAGCAATCCTGTGCGTGGGATGCCCAGTGCCGCCGCCTTGTCTATTGTTGCCTTGAGCAGTAGCGTGGCTATTCCCTTGCCTCTGTGGGCTGGGTCAACGGCGAGTGAGTCGATGTATAGCTCGCCTGCCTCTGTCTCGTCGGGAATGTTGCTGTGGTCCATGCCCCATTCCTCCTTGGCTGCTGCGAGGAATGTCTGCCTCAGCTGGTGGAGTTTCGCGCCGTCGTAGCTGGTGCAGATGCCCATGATGTTGTCTTGGGAATCCACGGCACACAGTGTGTTTGCATAGCTGTATTGCGTGTCTTCGCGCTCAACGAGGCGCGTCATGACACGGTGGAAGTCGCCGATGTCGTGCCCCTTGCCGCAGAAATACAGGCAGCACTCATCGGTCATGGCAGTCATAATCAGTCTTGCCACTGTGGGAGCCTCCTCGGGGCTCGCTTGTCTGATGGTGATGGTTTCTGTTTGCATTGTTCCTTATTTTTTGGGTGTAAAGTTAGTGGGATTTTCTTAAATGACCAAGTTTTTTTCATCATTATTCATTAAAGATACTAAAATATTCTGCAAAAAATGCTATAAGTAGATGGGTTTTCTTTGTTTATTGGGATAATTGTCGTAACTTTGTAATCAGTTTTAATCAATAGAAGAAAAAAGAATATGAATTACAACGATTTTCAGTTGGGTGCTGCCGCACGTGACCGTGAGTTGTCGCTGTCTGCGGCTTTCCCAGTTTTGATGCGCAAGGTTTATGTTTGGATGACCCTTGCTTTGGTTTTGACAGGTGTTACTGCTTACGGCGTTGCAACAAGCCCAGGCATAATGATGGCGATAGCTACGAACAAGATATTGTTCTTCGGACTTATCATAGCTGAGTTTGCCCTTGTCTTTGGTGTCAGCGGAGCAATCAACCGCCTTTCCCTGACTACGGCTACTCTGATGTTCGTGGCTTATTCAGTTATCAATGGCGCGCTGCTGTCGTTCCTGTTCCTTGCCTACACCATGTCGTCGATTACGAGCGTGTTCTTTATCACGGCGGGAACGTTCGCTGTTATGGCATTCATTGGCTACACTACGAAAAAAGACCTCACCTCCATTGGCAGAATGTTGTTTATGGCACTTATCGGCATCATTATAGCCACATTGGTGAATATGTTCGTGGGCAGCACGGGGCTTAGCATGATAATCAGTTATGTGGGCGTGCTCATTTTCGTGGGCTTGACCGCATACGACTCTCAGAAGATAAAGGAGATGCTCGTGGTGGCTGGAGACCATGGCGAGGCTGGTCAGAAGTTGGCACTCCTCGGTGCGTTGACACTCTATCTTGACTTTATCAACCTCTTCATCTATTTGCTCCGAATCTTCGGACAGAGAAGGGATTAAAATAGAAAACTTTCTGAAGTGGGGAAGTTAAAGAAATTAAGGAAGTTAAAGAAGTTAAAGACGTATGTTTTGTTCTTGAATGTTCCTCAAAAGATTGGAAAGACTATTGTCTTTAACTCCTTTAAACTCCTTTAACTCCTTTAACTCCAAAAAATTGGTAAAGCATAAACTTAATTATTATATATAAAATAGGTGTAGGGCATGAAAAAGATGACTTGGGCTTCGGAATTGCTTAGGCGCTCACGGTTCCTGAAATACGTGGTAGTGATGGCAGGAGGCGTGGCACTGGTGGGTTTCGTTGGCGACAGCAGCGTGTGGAGCCACATGCGCAACAAACAGAAAATATCGGAGCTGCAGAGCGAGATAGACCTCTATAGGGGTGAGTATGAGCGCGACATGACGAAGTTGCGCCGACTGGATTCCGACCCCAATGCCATTGTGGAGATTGCCCGTGAGCGCTATTTCATGAAAAAAGAGGATGAGGACATTTTCGTGCTGAGTGACGATGTTCCCTCGACAATTATTGAAAACGATGAAACAACTGAATAGAGTAGAAAACATAATATTCCTGTTGGGCGCTATCATGATAGTCGTTGGCAGCGCCGCAAATCTATTTTTCCAATACTGGGCACCGTACGTCTTTGCCATGGGCGTGGTGGCCTACGTGCTGATGCAGCTTAGGCAGAGCTACGATGGCACCAATGTCACCATCCGTCGCCTTAGGCGCATCGTGATAGTGAGCGACGTGTTCTTCATCGTCAGTGCCGTGCTGATGTTTGCCAGCATTGACAACATCTTCGGTCTCGACCACATCACTTATATCCAGTATGTGCACAACAAATGGGTTGCCACGGTGCTCATAGCTGCGGTGTTGCAGCTCTATTCAAGCCACAGATTGGGTAAAGAATTGTCAGAAGAGACAAAAAAATCATAAAACAACCACTAATTGTTTTAAATAGCATAAAAAAATTTCGGTACTTCAATTTAACATAGTACATTTGCCATCGATTTAAAAATTGGAATGAAAACAAGCATGAAGAAAATCTCATACGTTCTCGCCTTAGTGGCATTACTCACGTCGTGTGCTGGCTCATACAACGTGCAAGGCTCATCGTCTGTCTCGGCTCTTGACGGTAGCAAGCTATATCTGAAAGCTATCAAGAACAACGAACTGAAGAATATCGACTCTTGCGATGTCGTGCATGGGCAGTTCCATTTCAACGGAGTGCTCGACACGGTGAGAATGGTCAACCTTTTCATGGACGACGAGAGCATCATGCCTGTCGTGCTTGAGGCAGGGGAGATTACCATCAAGATTGACAATGCAAGCCAAAAGGTAGGCGGAACGCCGCTCAACGACAAACTTTATGAGTTTATCGACAAGCACAACCAACTCGACAACCAAATGAACGAGCTGGCGCACAAGCAGAGCAGGATGATGCTCGACGGAATAGACGAGGCTACGATCAACGAGCAACTAAGCATAGAGGCAGCACGGATAGCAAAGGAGGAGGACAAGTTGGTCACCTCGTTCATAGTTGACAACTTCGACAACGTGCTTGGCCCGGGCGTGTTCATGATGATTACGAGCGGATTCCAATATCCAATCCTTACGCCACAGATTGAGGACATAATGAGCAAGGCTACCGATAAGTTCAAGAACCATCCTTACGTCAGGGACTACTACAAGACAGCCACCGAGAACGAGGCAAGGATGCAGGGACTTGAGCCTGATGGCACTCCAAGCACTACACAGCAGGCACCAGCCGTGGAGACTCCGGAACTGAAAGCTCCTTTCGCCAACAAGGAAGTGGCTGACTCGGTTAAATAACCATGAGTGAAAGATGGATGTATTGATAAAGAACGCAACAGTGGTGAATGAGGGCACGTCGCATATTGCCGACGTCCTCATTCAAGACGATACGATAGCAGACATAGGTAGGGACATTGTCAGCGAGGAACAGCTCAAGGCATCGCACACCATTGACGTGGTGGATGCCTCGGGCTGTTTCCTTTTGCCGGGAATCATCGACGACCATGTGCATTTCCGTCAGCCGGGACTGACGCAGAAGGCAGACATGGCATCGGAGAGCAGGGCTGCGGCGGCAGGTGGGGTGACCACCGTTTTCGACATGCCGAATACTGTTCCGCAGACTACAAACCTTGAGGCACTCGACGGGAAATTCGCCATGGCGGCAAAGGATTGCGTGGTGAACTATTCCTTCTTCTTCGGGGCAACGAACGACAACCAACCGCTGTTTGGGAAACTTGACAGTCACAGGATTCCGGGAATAAAGCTGTTCATGGGCTCATCCACGGGAAACATGCTCGTTGACAAGAGACAGTCGCTCGATAGGATTTTCTCTACTGCACAGCTGCCGATAATGACCCATTGTGAGGATACAGCCACCATAAATGCCAACATGGCAGAGGCGAAACGTCTCTACGGCGACGACCCTGACGTGACACACCATGCCGCGATACGCTGCCGTGAGGCTTGCGTCGAGTGTAGCCGACTGGCTGTTGAGCTTGCCCGTGAGCATAAGGCACAGCTTCACGTTGCCCATATCTCCACCGCCGAGGAACTTGACCTCTTCGACACTTCAGATACGAACATCACGGCGGAGGCTGTCATTGGGCATCTCATGTTCAGCGACAATGACTACAAGCGCCTTGGAACACTCATAAAGGTCAATCCCGCGATAAAGACCCTTGCCGACCGCGACGCTCTGCGCCGTGCCGTTGCCGATGGGCGCATCAGTGTTGTGGGTACCGACCATGCCCCACACCTTCTTTCCGACAAGCAGGGAGGCTGTGCAAAGGCAGCATCGGGCATGCCGATTATCCAGTATTCATTGCCGTCGATGCTCTCGCTCGTCGATGAGGGTGTGCTGACAATGGAGAGGCTCGTTGAGGTGATGTGCCACAATCCCGCCCGCATCTTCTCCGTCAGGGACAGGGGATTCTTACGCAAGGGCTATAAGGCAGACATGGTAGTGGTGCGTCCAAACTCCCCATGGACAGTAAGTCGCGATGGAATATTGAGCAAGTGTGGCTGGAGTCCGCTTGAGGGACATAGGTTTGACTGGCTTGTCGAACGCACTATATGCAATGGCAGGACTGTCTATGCCAACGGAACGATAATAGACACCTCTGCCGCCAAGGCTGTGGAGTTCAGATAAAAAACCAATACACATTGCAACGCTTCAAGACGACATACAACATCAGCGATGTGGCGCCATACATCAACTGGCTCTATTTCTATCATGCTTGGCAGGTGAAAGACACTGCCGAGCAACAAAGGCTGAGACAGCAGGCAGAGGAGCGATTGGATATGTTGGAGAAACGATACTCCACTCATGCGCTCTTTGTGCTTGGTGATGCCAATGGCGATGGCGACGACATTGTGTTTGAAGATTGCCGAATACCATTGTTGCGACAGCAGAAGATGGTTGACGATGGTCTGCCAAACCTGTGCCTTGCCGATTTCCTACGTCCTAAGGAACAGGGAATAGCCGACCGCCTTGGCATTTTTGCCACTACGGTGGATATTGGCTTGGAGACAGATTTCGCCTCCGACGACTTTGAGCGTATGATGATGCAGCTCCTTGCCGACCGCCTGGCTGAGGCTACCGCCGAGAGGATGCACCTTGAGGTGAGGACGAGGATTTGGGGCTATGTGCCTGACGAACAGTTGACAATGGCACAGCTTCATGCCGAGAAGTTCCAGGGCATAAGGCCTGCCGTGGGCTATCCTTCCTTGCCTGACGCAAGCCTTAACTTCGTGCTCGACTCAATCCTCCATTTCGGCGAGATAGGCATCAGGCTGACCGAGAGTGGGGCTATGAAACCCCACGCCAGTGTGAGCGGTCTCATGATGTCGCACCCCCATTCACGCTATTTCAGCATTGGGCATGTGGGTGATGACCAGCTTGCCGACTATGCCCTGCGCCGGGGAATACCTTTACAACTGATGAAAAAGTTCATCTCATAAGTTAGAGAAATGCTTGTACAGATATACATACCTATAATACTCGTGATACTGTTATCCGATGCGTATCTATGCAATAGGATAATGCGCCGCAAACGAAGCAAGGGCAAAATGCCATGGATTCGTCTTTCCGCCGTGGTCGTCCCGTCGGTGGTAATGATAGTCTATACCCTATGGATGATTGCCCAGCGCTCGTTCGCGCCAAGCAATGTAGGCGTGCTCAATGTCTATCTTTTCCTGCTTGCCATGATTGTCATTCCGAAGTTCGTCTATGTGCTTTGCTCGGCAATAGGACACATGGTGAGCCGCACGGTGCGCAAACTGAACAGCAAGGCAATGGCACACCCCGCACAGAACTATGGCAATCTGGTTGGCTTGCTGTTGGTTGCCATGATATGGTATGTTGCCCTCTATGGCACTACCGTTGGGTTCAGCAGCGTAAGCGTCCGTCGCGTGGTATTTGAGTCGCCTGACCTTCCGGCATCGTTCGATGGCTATAGGATAGTGCATTTCTCCGATGCCCATGTAGGCACTTACGGCACTGGCAAGCAGCATATTCTTAAGGAGTTCATCGACAGCATAAATGCCCAGGATGCCGATGCCATAATGTTCACGGGCGATTTGCAAAACCGCGAGCCACAGGAGATCTATCCACACTTGGACTTGCTCTCGTCGTTGAAGGCAAAGGATGGTGTCTTTTCCGTTCTTGGAAATCACGACTACGCCAACTATATCAAGGCTGACGCGTCAACCAAGGTGGCTAACGAGCGCGAGACAGTGAGGCTGGAACGGCAAATGGGGTGGAATCTATTGATAAACGAGCATGAGACCATCCGTCGTGGCAAGGATTCAATAGTTGTTGCCGGAATGGCTAACGATGGCGACGGCGTGCGCTTCCCAAGGCTTGGCGACATCGATAGGTCGCTGAATGGTGTCACTGGTAAGGCTTGGCTGCTCATGCTTCAGCACGACCCATCATGTTGGCGGCGCACCATCCTTCCCAAGTCCAATGCAAAGCTGACACTCTGCGGTCACACCCATGCCATGCAGTTTGCCTTGTTTGGTTGGTCGCCGGCATCGTTGGTTTACGACGAGTGGGGCGGAATGTTCTATGAGGGCGAGCGGGCGCTGAACGTATCCACTGGCATGGGAGGTTTCATTCCCTTCCGTTTCGGAGTGCCTGGCGAGATAGTAGTGATAGAGTTAAGGAAACAGAACGATTAAGAATATTTTATTTACTGAAATGAGAATCTTATATTGCATTTATCAAGTTTGCGTGGCATTCCCCATCACAATCGTTGCCACCATATTGACAGCCCTCGTCACAGGAATCGGTTGCACTCTGGGCAATGGACACTTTTGGGGATATTATCCGGGGCATTGTTGGTCTTGGCTCATAACCCGTGCCTTCCTGCTCCCTGTAAAGGTCGAGGGAAGGGAGAATCTTGAGAAGGGACATTCCTATGTTTTCGTGGCAAACCATCAGGGAGCTTTCGACATCTTCCTCATCTATGGTTTCCTTTGCCGCAACTTCAAGTGGATGATGAAATACCAGTTGAAGAAGATCCCATTCGTGGGATATGCCTGCAAGAAATCGCATCAGATTTTCGTCGACAAACGTGGACCGAGCAAGGTGAGGCAGACTTACACTGAGGCAAGAAAGACTTTGTCGAGTGGAATGAGTGTAGTGGTGTTCCCAGAGGGTGCCCGCTCGTTCACTGGTCACATGGGAACTTTCAAGAAAGGAGCCTTCATGCTTGCCGACGAGCTGCAGTTGCCTGTTGTCCCGCTAACGATAAATGGCTCTTTCAATGTCATGCCCCGTACGCGCGATTGGCATTTTGTCAAGTGGCATCCATTGTCTCTCACCATCCATCAGCCAATCTATCCCGTTGACAAGGGACCCGCAAACATTCAGGCTGTCATGCATCAAAGCTACGACTCCGTTATGAGCGCACTGGAGCCTGAGTATCAAGGCTTCGTGGAGAATCCTGACCAGTAAGTTATAAAACTACTTCCATAGCCCAATTTGAAACATCAACAAAGCCTATTCCAATTTGCTGCCAATAGGCATTCATTCTATGTTCCGCAATGGTGAACCTACGTTCCGCAGTGGGGAACGTACATTCCGCATTGGTGAACGTACGTTCCGCATTGCGGAACATAGAATGAACCCCTACTTCTGCATAAATCGAATACCCTTTTATGCCAACTTCATACCCGCTATCCCCATACATTTAAAACCCCTTAACACTCTTTAATGCATACCCCATTTATTTAATTTTTAATTTTTAATTCTTAATTTTGCAACGCAACTTTCCCTACCCAACACGATAGGAGTCCAATAGTTCGTGTTCTTGCCCCGACATCAATGTCCACAGGGGTAATATCCCTTCCGTGCGCA
>CAMAGM010000024.1 GCA_945833995.1 uncultured Prevotella sp. | reverse complement strand
TCCTTTGCCTTTACCTCCTTGGACATCGCATTCTCGATGGAATCGAGGAAAACAGCCTGTTGTGAGGGTTTCATGCTGTTTATTCCCTTCTTCTCAAGGAAATCGGTGATGTCCTTCTGCTCAACCATGAAACTGACAAACATATTCTCGTTTGGCAGTTCCTCCTCGTAGGTCTTAGCATAGAAACCATTGAGCATGTAGTCGTGCTCCACTGTGGAATGTGAGCGTATCGACTCAAAACCGCAATGGTGGTTGGTGAATACAAGGCCATCAGGCGACACGACCACTCCCGAGCAATAGCCAGAGAAATTGACAACGGCATGTTTTATGGCATTGTCAGAACTGTAGAGGTCAGCGTAAGGCAGTGCAAAACCCTCGTTCTGCATTTGCTCGAAGGCTGCCTGTGGCAGATTGTAAAGCGTCCACATACCCTCATCGGCATGTATTGACGCGGTGGCAAGCATAGCTGCCAACATCATAGAGGTTTTCTTCATAATTATATCTTTTTATTTAAAAATTACTTTCTGAATCTTTTGCCGATTATGGGCAATGAACTTAACGGGAAATCGTTCTTCACAAGGAATGTAATAAACACACCTATGAGAACGGTATTTGCAAGCACAGATGCCAACGTGCCAAACGAAGAGTTCACGAATGTCATCATACCAAATATTACGACGGCAAGCAACAGATATTTTGCGATGTCGGACAGAGGGTAATCTATCGGATAATACTTTTGCCCGACGAAATAGCTCAACAACATTGCACTGCCATATCCTGCAAAACCTGCCCACGCACATGCCATATATCCATACTGCGGAACGAAAATGACATTGATGACGATAAGCACGGCACAACCTATTCCTGAGAAGCATGCGCCCCAAATGGTCTTGTCTATCAGTTTATACCAGAACGAGAGGTTGAAATATACGCCCATCATTATCTCTGCCGCCATAACGATAGGCACAACCTTCAAGCCTGTCCAATAGTCTTTACCTATTATATATTTCAAAAGGTCGAGATAGCCTATCACCACAAGGAAAGCCAACAGGGTGAAGATAACGAAGAACTTCATCGCCTTGGCGTATGTGTCGCGGTTGTCCTTATCCTTTGCCTTGCCAAAGACAAACGGCTCGTAAGCATAGCGGAACGCTTGGGTAATCATTGCCATTATCATTGCTATCTTCGATGCTGCGCCATAGATGCCGAGCTGTTCGTGGGCGTTCTCACCTTTATATATATATGGGAAGAGAATCTTGTCTGCCGTCTGGTTAAGTATGCCTGCTATTCCAAGAATCAATATTGGCCAACTGTAAGACAACATCCTGCGCAACAGCTTGCGGTCGAAACCATATTTGAATTCTGTCAGTTCCTTGTAGAAGCAGAATGTTATGGATGCCGTACAAGCGAGATTGATATAGAAAGCATAGCCAGCACCTATGGTCGGATCGTAGATTTTGCCGATTTCATCGGGATAGGAGGTGTAGAGCGAAGGCAGGAGCAGGAAGAACAGCAGGTTGAGCAGAATGTTCAATACGATGAACAACAGCTTCAGCGCTGCGAACTTGACAGGGCGCTTCTTGTATCTGAGATAGGCGAACGGGATGCTCTGAAAAGCATCTATCGCCACCGTCACCGCCATAACCCAAACATAGGAAGGATGGTCGCCATAGCCCATCACCTCGGAAAGTGGAGTGATGAAGGCAAAAACGAGGGCAACAAAAAGCAACGACACCATGCCCACAGAGGTCAATATGGTGGAATACACCTTTTGTGGATTCTCCCCCTCCTTATTGGAGAAGCGGAAGAATGTTGTCTCCATGCCAAAGGTGAGAAGCACGAGAATAAGTGCCGTATAGGCATACATGTTTGTGATGACGCCGTAGCCACCACTTGCAGCGGAAAGAGTTGCCGTATAGAGCGGCACGAGCAGATAGTTGAGGAATCTTCCCACTATGCTGCTAAGGCCATAAATTGCCGTTTCCTTAAATAATGATTTTAAATTTGCCATAATTCTTTAACTAAAGAACATATAACATATAGCTATCGCCGACAATATTCCCGCCAGGTCGGCAAGGAGTCCACAGGCGACGGCATGACGCGTGTATCGTATGCCTACACTGCCAAAATAGACTGCAAGGATATAGAACGTGGTGTCGGTAGAGCCTTGGAACACGCAACTCAGTCGTCCTATGAAGGAATCGGCACCGTATGTAGTCATGGCATCGACCATCATTCCACGCGCCCCACTTCCCGACAGGGGCTTCATCAACGCAGTGGGCAGTGCCCCTACGAAATCGGTATCGCCACCAACGGCGGCAATGGTCCATTTTATTCCGTCGATAAGCATGTCCATTGCTCCCGAAGCACGGAAAACCCCGATTCCAACGAGTATCGCCACAAGATAGGGGATTATTCTCACCGCCGTTTGGAAGCCGTCTTTCGCTCCCTCAATGAAAGCGTCATAGACATTCACCTTGTGCCTGACACCCGAAAGGATGAAACCTATGATAATGAGCATCAACAGTATGTTTGCCACCGTAGTGCTGACAATGTTCACCTGTTCCTTGTCCATCTGGCTGAATCCCCAAATAATAGCCGACACCACCAAGCAAGCCCCGCCAAGTGTGAGCAACATGGTGCGGTTGATAAGGTTTATCCGCTGATAGAGACTCGTGATGACTATACCCGCCAAAGTTGAGAAGAACGTGGCAAGCAGAATAGGCACAAAAATGTCCGTTGGCTGAGCTGCTCCCATTTGTGCCCTATACACCATGATGCTGACAGGAATAAGTGTCAGTCCGCTGGTATTGAGCACAAGGAACATAATCATCGGATTGGTTGCCGTGTCCTTTTTCTCGTTCAGGTCCTGCAGCTGCTCCATTGCCTTCAGTCCAAGTGGCGTGGCGGCATTGTCAAGTCCGAGCATGTTGGCGGCAATATTCATGAAGATGCTTCCCGTTACGGGATGCCCTTTGGGAATGTCGGGAAACAGACGTACAAAGACTGGGCTAAGGAGTCTTGCCAACACATTGACCACTCCGCCCTTCTCGCCAATCTTCATTATTCCCAACCACAACGAGAGGACTCCCGTAAGACCGAGTGAAATCTCGAATGCCGTCTTCGACGACGAGAACGTGGAATCCATCATGACAGGGAACACCTCAAAATCGCCCATGAACAGAAGTTTCACAGCTGCAATGACGAATGCTATGACGAAAAAAGCTACCCAAATATAGTTCAATACCATTGTTTCCGACTCCTATCTTTTTTCGAGTATCTTCTCTGCGCCGTTGGCTTTCTTTCGTATTACCAACCGTGAGGTCTTATCGCTACCCTTCAATTTCCGTCCTCCAAGGTCGTAAGAGCCGATAACCTCTCCGTCAGCGTCTGCCTTCACGTTGCCTATAGCCGTCGTTGGCTGATCGTTGTCAACAACCACAGTCCCATCGCCTTTCACCGAGAACCATGAGCAATAGGCAAAGTCGCCCAAACGCCTGACTAATTTCCAATCCTTCTCATTGGTGGATTTACACTCAACATGTAGTTTGTAGTCGCCTTCTGGCAAACCATCGGGATATGTCTCCTTGAACATGTTGTTCACATTGGTCAGGCTGTTGTACTTGCGGATATACATAGGTTGAAGCACTTTCTGCTCATCGAAGATAGTCTTGTAAGCAAAGTCGCCCGTCGTTGTGTTCTCAAGCACAAAGCGCACTACTCCCTCAAAGAATCTCCAACCATAATTGGCAATGGTATAGGGGTTGACATAGACCACCTTGGTCTTGTTCACCAACTCCAAACCTCTTTCATTATCGAAGTATATCAGCGATGTGTTCTCCTCGTCAGCCGTAGGTTCCTCACGCGGTACGAAGCCTATTATCATGTTTTGGTCTTTATAGAAGTTATAGGTATTTACGACCAGATGGTCGATGGCAAACCAGCCATCGCCTTCGCCGCCCCAGCCCCAGTTGACCCAGACCTTTCCCTCAGTGTCGAGGCCTGTGAAAAGAAACGCATGACCTCCGGCACTCGCATCCGAAGCTGCATAAGCCACAGGTCGGCGTGCCTCTATCTCACTCCTAATCATCGTGAACCATTCCTCTTCAGGGAAACAGTTCCTCAAATAGAAATTGATTGCAAGCGAGTCGTAGCTGAAATTGTTAGCGAGTGCCATGGTTGCATCAAGATAGGTTGCACCACTTCCAGTATATCTATAACTCATGCCACAAGCCACTCCCACCTCAAACAACAGCGTGCTGATTGCCTCCTTGTCGGTTTCCGACTCCGAATATGAGTCCTTCAGCGAATTGTAGTCATAAACACTGCTGATGTCCATCTTGTAGTGCTTTGTCTCATTCTCGCTTGTCACATGGAATAATCCCGTTCCTTTCCCTTGAGCGGGATATTTGTAGTAGTTCAACACCTGCGACAACGCCGTTGCCACACATCCTGCGGGGGCAATCCTTGAGTTCAAGCCGCTAACGACCTTTGGGCACTTGGCATTATAGGGTGCGCCCTGATTCCATCTCGTAGTAACGAAATTGTCTATCACGGCATCCACATTCAACACGTCGGCATAGTAGGAGCCAGTGATGCCCTTCGACAAAGCCTCCTCAGTGCTTTCCAACCACCATTTTAGTCCGTCGGGCAAATTGTCGGCATCAAAATCCGTTGCCGACTGTCCCAATATCGTCCTGCCAGCGTCGTTTCGGTTTATCACTACGAAGCCATAGCCATCAGCGGCAAACACACCAAGTTGCTTGTTGTTCACCACCTGTCGTAGCGTCACGTAGGCACCCTTGGCTTTTGCTGCGTCGCGACGTAGCAATATTTCCCTCGCGATGTTCAGCATTTCGCCGTTTGTCCTTTCCTTTCCAATTATGTCTGCCGTCACTACAAACATGACAGCTATCAGCATACAAATTTTTCTCATTGGCATATTGTATTTTAGATATATGTCGGCAAAGATAGGCATTTTCAGTCAAACCACCAAAGACTTAGCCAGTTTTTTTTCTTTTGACAAAAAAACAAAGGTGTCATTGCCCTTTCCTGCAACGACACCTTTGCCTATTTCAGTTAGTTTTCAGCGAAACTATTATCTTCCTACATACTCAAGGCTGCCTGCCTTCTTCAGCATACGGGGGTTGAGCTTTACGTTGTTTACCTTGAAGCCCCAGTCCTTACCATTCTGCTTTGCCTTAGCCTTGGCATCAGCCTGACCTGTAAGGGTGAATGTCTCATAGCCGTTGGTCAAAACTCCAGCCTCTACGTAGTAAACCAATGCGAACTTGAACACGCCGTCGGCATATGAGCTTGTGCCGTATTTAGTAGCACCTGTATAGTCAACAGTGTCATCAACATATACTGAACCATAATTAGGATCGTCATAGCCGATATACTGGTAGGCATCAACCATTATGCTGCCATCGTCGTTGAGAGTGAATGTCAGCGACTGTTCCATACCCCATGGCTCAATCTTATAGCGTTTGGAATCCTTGTCGCTCTGGTAGAGAGTGAGGTCCTTGTCAACCTCAGGCTCGTCCTTAGTGCCGAAGAACAAGGTGTATTTGTAGTCGCCAATGAACACTGGGGTCCACGTTTCCTCGCCGCCCTTGCCGTTGTCGAGTTTCACCTTGAATGTCTGATATGCCTGAGCCTTTCCGTCGGCACTGTAAGGCACGAGCAGAACATAGTAGTTGCCCGACTCCTCGAATGGCATTGAGATTGTGCCAGACTTGCTGATTGTCTCATAGTCGCCACCTGCAATCATGTCCTCAAGCACTTTCTCAACCTCACTATCGGCTGCCAGCGCATACTTGACGTAAGCCACGTCGCTTGTCATCTCCACGTTGCCCTGGCAATAGTTGTTGCCCTCGGCATCGGTGAATCGGCCTGTGTAGGTGAAGCTCACGGTGTAGTCGGCAATCTCATGGCCAGGCAGTGCCACACACCACTTGCCATTGACTCCTGACTTGTAAAGTCCACCATCATTGTATGCCGCCATAGAGATGAGCAGTGAGTTTGCCGGCATTGTTATGATGCCGTTCTCAAGCTTACCGAAATACTCTGGATGAGCCGCAATGATGTCATTTAATGCCTGTCCCTTGCTCATATAGTAGCCAGCGAAGCTCCAGATTGTCACTACGCCATGGCTCCAGTCCATACCCGTTACGCTCTTCTCCACATAAACGTGATTTGGATCCTTTGCGTTGATGGTCACATAGTAGTCCTGGCTCTTGTCCCAGTCGCCGTCCTCGTTGTATGGGTAAGCCTTGCCGTAGGCATTCACCATACGGTACATACCTTCCTCAACCTTGTTCTTCTGGATCTTTACCGCATAGGTGGGGTTGTCAACACCGAAGAATGATGTCATACAGTCCTCGCGGTAGTAGCCTGTGCCGTAGTCAACCCAAGCCGTACAACCGGCGTTGAAGGTATAGGCGCTGATGCCATAGGTCGTGTCAAACTCAGTGCCGCCAATCTTTATGGTACCGCCGGTGTATTTACCGAACTCCACCTCGTCAGGATTGTAGGTGACGCTGATTTTTGTCTCCTTCTGTCCCTCAGCGAACGTCACGCTTGCAGGAACCTTGAAGATGTTGCCTTCGCCAGCCTCGAAAGTGAGTGGGACGCTGATGCTTCCCTTGTCGCTGACGCGGTTGAGGGTAACGTCGAACGAGCCGGCGTTCTTGTCAATCTCTATCTTGGTCGCCAGGGTGTTGCTGAAATACACTTGGTTCTCAGGGGCGGCGACACCGGAGTATTCAAAATCGTTGGTACATGCGCTGAAGGCGAGTGCTATCAGGCTGACCAGGGCAATGTATGATGATTTTGCTAATTTCTTCATTGCTGTAATCTTTTATGTTGTTATTCATTCCACGGAGTGTAGAGGTCTGATGGGTCAGGGTTGTTCCAACCCACGAGAGCCTGATTGTTGTTGGCTTCTGTCTTTACCATCACAAAATTCATCCATGCTGGACGGCCATTGGTGTTGAAGCGTGTCAATGCGTCGTTCCAGTTTGTGCCTGGATAGCCACGGGTCACGCTGTAGTTCAGACGCTTGATGTCGAAGAAGGTCTGACCCTCGCCCCAAAGCTCAACTCGCTTCTGGAACACGATTTCCTCGACCACCTCGTCCTTGCTGGTCTTCTTTGTCTGATAGGCCTTGTCGCGATAGGTGGTCATGAACGATGTGAGGAGATCCTTTCCGCGTGCTGCGTCCTGATGTGCGGCAGCCTCAGCCTCGATGAAATACATCTCCTCGACGCGCATTACTGGGAATGCCGTTGCGGCTCCAATCTGATAGTCCTCGGCGTTGCCCTGTGCAGGACGGAACTTAACAGCGGCGTATGCTGGCATGTTCTCCTCGGCAAGCTGCTTCACGGCAGGAATCTGCAGCACCTTGTCGGCAAGTGGCGAGCCTTCTGGGGCCTTGAACTCCAGCTTACGGAAGTCGGTGTCGCTGATGCGCTCATACATGTTCTTGTCGATGCAGTTGAAAGGCATGTTAGATGCTCCGTAACCGGTGTAGCCGAAGGTTGTCTGGTTGGTGAGCCATGATGCCCAGTTGATGATACCTGTCTGGACCACGTCGTCCTCAGAGGTCATCTGCGAGCCCCACATCCACTTTGTGATGTCGTTGAAGCCTGTTGTCACGTTGGTGCAGTCTGTCTCGTTCATCACGCCTGTCTTGGCGGTGTTGATGGCAAGGCGGGCATACTTCTCGGCGTTGGCATAGTCCTCAACCCACATGTAGAGGCGGGCCTTCAGACCATAGACACAAGCGAGGTCAGGCAGCACGTTGCCGTTGGTGCTTGGCAGGTTTACGATATATTTCTCAGCATCGTTGAGGTCGTTCTCGATGAACTCCTTCATTGTCTCGCGTGAGGCACGTGGGTTGTTGGTGGCTGCAGCCTGGTCCATCTCTGCGGTTACGATAGGCACCGTGAGGTGGAGCACGTCGTTGCCGTCAACGTTGATGTTGCTTGTCTTGTCGTTTGGCAGGAACTCATAGCAACGTGCCATGTCGAGATAGAGCAGTGCACGGAAGGCGAGACCTGCGCCAAGGTAGCCAAGCTGCTTGTCGGTGGCTGTCTCAGGGTTCACCGCGCCAATCATGTTGTTGGCAGTCAGCACGAACTCATAGTAGTAGTTGAAGATGAACTGACCGAAGATGTATCCGTCGCCCTGGTACTTGTTGCGCGACCAGTAATAGAAGTGGCTACTGTAGTTGGTGGACGAGTGGTTCATGTCACCAGTCATCAGGTCGCGGATATACATCATGGCGCCATAGCCGAAACCGTGGTGCCAACCATTGTCGGTGAAGTGGTTGAAATAAGCTGGCATCGCCATGAGGAATGCCTCTGCAGCCGAAGCCGACTCCTGAATCTGAGGCTCGGTGGCAACTGTTGTCGGCTCAGTCTCCTCAATACATCCTGTGAGCGATGTGAGGGAGACAGTAGCGACAGCCAGACCCATGAGTGAATGGAAAATATGTTTTGTATTCATATCTTGTCTTTTTTAGAAAATTAAATATGATTATAATGTAACAGTGATACCACCTGAGATAGTGCGGATTGGCTTGTAGTAAGAGTTGGTCACACTACCTGTGATGCTCTGGCGTGGGTCGAGACCCTGACGCTTCGACCATGTCCATACGTTGTCGGCAACGAAATAGACGCGCAGCTTCTGAACGCCAATCTTCGACATCCATGTCTTTGGCAGTGTGTAGCCAAGGGTGATGTTCGACAGTGAGAGGTAGGAGGCGTTGGTGAGCCAACGGTCAGAGCCGGCTGCCATGTAGGAGTCGTTGAACTGCCAACGTGGGATGTTTGAGCCGGTGTTGTCCTTCGACCATGCGTCCTGCATATCAACGTGGATGGCACGACCTGCAGAGCAACCCATCAGGCTTGAGTAGGTGCCGTCATACACCTGACCGCCGAGCTGATACTGGAAGTCAACGGAGAAGTCCAAGCCCTTCCACTCTACGCTTGTACCGAAACCACCATATACGTCTGGCAGCATGTCGCCGCAGAGATAGTAGTCGCCGTCGTTGTAGGTGGTTGTGGTCTCCTGGTCAACAACCTTGCGGTGCTTTGTGCCAAGATACTTGTCGTCAACCACGTTGCCGTCGTTGTCGTAGTAGATGTCCTTGCCGTTGGCGTCCTTCTCATACACGTTCTTGTAGAACAGCGAGAGACCTGTCTCTGGGTCAACGCCCGCATACTTCTTTGTATAATAGGTGTAGCGCGACTCGCCCTCCTTGTAGAAATAGCTGCTTGAAGAGTAGCCAAGGCCGATGCCGTCATACCAGTTCTTCTTGCGCTCGTCGGCAAGCTTCGTAATCTCGTTGTGGTTGGTTGTCATGTTGACATAGACGTTCCATGTAAGGTCGCGCTTGCTGATGATGTCGGCGTGGAGGTCGATCTCAACACCACGGTTCACCATGTTACCCACGTTGTCGTAGTAGCCGCTCCAGCCGTAGGTTGGAGGCAGTGGCACCCAAGAGAGCATGTCCTTGGTGCGGTTGTTGTAGTACTCAACGCTACCCCAGATGCGGTTCTTGAACAAGGCGAAGTCGATACCTACGTTGAACTTCGAGTTCTTCTCCCAAGAGATGTCCTTGTTTCCAAGTGAGCTTGGAGTGAGCGACACGTTGTTGTTTGAGTTGGAGATGTCGAAGTACTTGACGAAGCGGTAGCTACCAATCTGGTCGTTACCATTCTCACCGTAAGAAGCCTTCAGCTTCAGCTCGTCAATCCAAGAAGCCTGGAACCACGACTCCTTGTTGATGAGCCAACCGCCACCGAACGACCAGAACGAGCCCCACCAGCTGTCCTTGCTGAAGCGTGAGGAAGCCTGACGCATGAACGATACAGAGGCGAAATACTTTGTGTCGTAGTTGTACATGGCGCGGCTCAGCCACGACTCGGTGTTGTAGCTGCTCTGCGATGAGCTTGCTCCAACGAGCATCACAGCTCCGGCGAGTTCCTTGTTGAATACGGAGAACTGGTTGCTTTTGTTGCCCCAGAGGTCGTAGCCGTAGGTGCGGTAGTACTCATGGCCGAGCATCACCTCAACGTCGTGCTTGCCATACTGCTGGTGCCAGTTGATGCGCTGCTGGAGGTTGTAGCTCCATGTGCGCTCGTGCTCCTTTGTGACAGAACCGTTTGAAGAGGCATACTGTCCGAAGAATGGGTTTGTAGTGCTGGTGTAGCGCCACTCGTTAAGATATACGTTGTTGATTGAGGTCACGGTGAAGCCATAAGGCAGCGTGATAGTTGCCGTTCCTGTGCCGTTGAAGGTGTTGCCCTCAGTGTTGCGAGTGTCGAGCAGGTTAGCCGAAATAGGGTTCGACTGGTTGAGGAAAGGACGGAAAGCCGTCACCGTACCGTCACCGTAGTCGTAGCGTATGAGGCGTGATGCCTCGTCGTAGATCTTCTCACCATTCTCGTCGCGGATATACATTGGATAGATAGGAGCGATGTTTGAGAAGGCGAAGGCATTGCCTGACGAGCCAGATTCTCCGTCATCGCCAAGCGAGTTCTGGTTGTAGTGTCCGTAGCTCATGTTGGCAGCCACGCGCAGCCAAGGCTTGATCTGATAGTCTGCCTTCAGGCGCGATGTGATACGCTGATAGTCAGAAGCCACGGTGATACCGTCGTTGCTCAGATAGTTCACAGAGCCGTAGAACGAGCCGTTCTCCGAGCCGCCCTGAGCCGTCACGGTGTATTCCTGACGGAGGCTGTTGTTGTAGATCTCGTCCTCCCAGTCGTCAGGGGTAAGATAGTAGGTGTTGCCCTTGTGGGTGTTTAGTCTGCCAAGTGTGGCGTTAGGGTTGAGCTTGCCGTTTGTACCAATCATCTGCTGACCCTCTGGAATGGTATAGACGTTGTAGCCAAGACCGAATTCTGAAGAGTCGATCAGGTTGTTGTTTGCCCACTGCCAAGCCTGGTTGGCGTCATATCCGTAGGTGTCAACGGCATAGTTGTAGAGACCCTTGTACCACTGCTCGTAGTAGGCGGCAGGATTCTTCATTGTCTCATACTCAGGCATTGCCTTGCTGTTTGAGCCCCACTTCGCGTCAACGGTGATGGTGGCAGACTGTCCCTTCTTTGCGCTCTTGGTGGTGATGAGGATCACACCGTTACCACCACGCGCACCGTAGAGTGCTGTGGAAGCTGCGTCCTTGAGCACTGTCATGCTCTCAACATCGGCAGGGTTGATGTTGTTCAAGCTACCTGAATATGGCGAGCCGTCGAGCACGATGAGTGGGTCGCTGTCAGAGTTGATTGAGTTGACACCACGGATGCGGATGGTTGGTGTTGAGCCAGGCTGACCCGTTGCGGTGTTGATCTGCACGCCGGCAGCCTTACCCTTGAGGGCATCAACGGCATTCGTAACCTGTACTTTTCCAATCTCGTCAGAGCCCACAACTGCGGCAGAGCCGGTGAAAGCTGACTTTTTCTGCGTACCGTAGGCAATGACGATGATTTCGTCGAGTGCTTTCTGGTCGCTCTTCAAGATGATGCGCATGTTGTTGCGTGCGCTCACCTGAATAGGTTCCATGCCCACGTAGCTGATGCTCAGCGTTGACTTTCCGTTGGGGCATGAGATGCTGAACTTACCGTTCGTGTCGGTCACTGTTCCAACATTTGTTCCGACTACTTTCACAGTAGCACCGATAACAGGTTCTCCGTCCTCGTCAGAGACAACGGTACCAGTTACCTGCGTCTGTGCCACCGCCATTCCCACGAAAAGGAACAGAGTGGCAAAAAGCATTTTGATTCTTTTTTCCATAAAATCTCTCTCTTTTTAGACTTAAAAAATTAAAATTCGCTGCAAATTTATACTAAATAAATTTAATCACAAAGAAAATTAACGATTAAATTCATTTTAAGTGCATAAAAACCTCATTTTTCTTTCATTTCTTATACAAAACTCCTCTTTTTTCTACCTTTTAACGGTTTTTGGTTTCAATTTTACACTCATTTTCCCAAACCGTATATTTATGCAATATCGCAAGCCCTCAAATCCCTTATGACAAGCCCTTGCCTTCGCCACGCTCTATCTGCAAAACCCGCAGGCAAACCTCTCGGAACTTGCCACGCTGATGGGGCGCAACACAGATTATATCGACACATACGTTAGGGAGATAGAGTCGGAGAAAGTGCTCTCGTCTGCCACCGACAAGGTCTATGGCTCGCAAACGAAGTCGCGCGAGGACAGCGACCGCGCCGCAATCCTAAGCAGCTAAGAGAAAATCATGGACATGCAGAAGCAGATTCTTGAGAGGTTGGAGAAAAGGGGTGGCAGGAGATAAGCCATTTATCCAAGTTTTCGATTTAAAAAGGTCAGCGCGATAAGCGATTTTGGATGTAAGCCACCCAATGCGCCAGGCCATTTTAAGCAAAACCATTCGTCATGGCAATACTATTTTGTAAACATTTTGCTACTCGGCTTCCTTCGGTATGACTTCGGGATGCCTTCGAGACGCTCCCGAGACGATTGTAAGGAATTTCTGCGCAAGATATTTGCAATCTAACCCCTAAACCTTTCAAATACACCAAAACAAGATTATTGTATGTGGCTTTTATACACCAAAACAAGATTATTGCTTGCAAAGATAGCGATTATGCCGATTTCCACCAAATTTGTAATCTAATTGAAAGTTGAAGGTTGAAAGTTGAAAGTTGAATTGCTGCGCCAGTCAACAATGCGCAGCAATTCAATATTCCATATATACTTGAGTTTATTATCTGAATGGTTATCGGGTTGCTCTGTACGGTTGGGATTAATTCCGCCAATGGGCACCAATTACTATATAATAATTAGGTGAATATGGGCGGAAAAGGTGGTGAAATAGGAATAAATTAACTTATGAAATGCGGTATTTAGTTAAAATTTCCATTATTTGACTTTTATACATACTTACTAAACGTAAACTATAGGCATAAAAATGGGAGAAAAAGCCAATTTTATGGGCATTATTTATGGAAAATGACAGAAAATGATAGTTTTTCGTAGATTTTTGTTACTTTTTCTTGGTAGTTAAATTTATTATATTTAATTTTGCAGCGCAATTAATTTAAAGAGAGAGTTTTTTTATGGAAAAAAAGTCAAAATGCTATTAGTGTGCCTATTCCTCAGCGTAGGAATGGCAATGGCGCAGACTAAGATTACAGGTACGGTAATCTCTGAAGAGGACGGTGAGCCTATAGTCGGCGCTACAGTAAAGATTGCGGGGACCACCCAAGGTACCCTCACCGACGTGAACGGTAAGTTTACCGTCACACTTCCACAAGGCAAGAAAACCCTTCAGGTGTCTTACGTGGGCATGGTGCCACAGTCTGTAGCTGCAAAGAACAACATGAGGATTGTGCTCGCATCAGACTCAAAGGTGCTGCAGGACGTTGTGGTTACTGCCATGGGTATCAAGCGTTCGGCTAAGGCGCTCGGTTATTCTGCAACCGCCGTTGACGGCGACAAGATTGCCGCAGCACGCACCAACGATGTGATGTCGAGCTTGGCAGGTAAGGTTGCCGGTGTCTCAATCTCAAGCACATCGAGCGACCCAGGTGCTTCAAACGCGGTTATCATCCGTGGTGTCAGCTCACTGTCGGGAAACAACCAGCCACTCTACGTTATCGACGGAGTGCCATTGACAAACTCGTCAGTAACCTCAAACGACCCACTGAACAACAGCTACGACTTCGGTAACGGTGCCAACGCTGTCAACCCAGACGACGTTGAGAGCATGACCATCCTCAAGGGTGCTGCCGCTACCGCCCTCTACGGCTCTCGTGCAGCAAGTGGTGTGATCCTCATCACCACAAAGTCTGGCCAGAAGCAGAAGAAGGGCATCGGCATCTAGTATAACGGCGGTCTTCAGTTGGAGAGCGTACTCCGTTTGCCACAGCTGCAGAACGAGTTCGGTATGGGTTGGTATGGCGAGAAGACCGACATCGAGAACGGTTCGTGGGGACCTCGCTTCGACGGTTCTACTCTTAAATATGGTAACGTGTATGACAACTCACAGAACCTGAAGTCATATCTCCCAGTGGAGAACAACGTGAAGGACTTCTTCGACACAGGTCTGCGCTACAACAACAGCGTGTCGTTCAACGGAGCCACAGACCAGAGCAACTTCTTCGTCAGCCTCTCGCAGATTCACGACGACGGTATCATACCAACAGACGCTGACAGCTACACGAAATACACATTCTCAGGCCGTGCGTCGCACAAGATCAAGAACGTGACCCTTAGTGCTTCAATGAACTATGCCTACCAGAAGAACAGCTTCGTCTCTACTGGTCAGAAAGCTGGCTCAATGTACAACTGTATCATGCAGACCCCTCGCGACATCAGCATCGCTGAGATGAAGGACCTGAGCAACCCATTCAACACCCCGGGCTATTACTACACCCCATACGGTGTGACAAACCCATACTACATTCTCGAGAACTATCAGAACCAGTTTGAGCAGGAGCGCTTCTATGGAAAGTTCCAGTTGGATTGGGACATCATGAAGGACCTGAAGCTCACCTACCGCTTCGGTCTCGACACTACGACAGGCCACCACGACCTGGGCGAGCCTAACCTCTCGTCACTCTTCGCAGGCACACCAAACTGGGAGGACGCCCTGAAGTCGCTCACTGGTGAGGTTTATCAGCGCACCGAGCGTCGCCGCGAGATTGACCAGAACCTCATGCTGAACTACAGCCACAAGTTCTTCGACCAGCTCGACGTGAACGCAACACTCGGTTTCAACGGCAACGAGCGTCGCTACAAGTATTTCTCGGCTGACGTGACCAACCTCACAATCCCAACATATTTCAACCTCACCAACTCGTCGGAGAAGCCTACCGTTTATCAGTATTCGCAGCTTCGCCGCCTGATGGGTGTCTATGGACAGGTAGAGTTCGGCTATGACGACTGGGCATACATCACACTGACAGCCCGTAACGACTGGTCGTCAACACTGCCAAAGGACAACCGCTCGTTCTTCTATCCAGGCGTGACGGGTAGCTTCATCTTCACCAAGTTCCTGAGCCAGGAAATGAAGAAGTACATCACCTTCGGTAAGGCTCGCGTGGCTTGGGGTAAGACAGGTAACGATGCCGCTCCTTACATGACAAACTCAGTGTTCGCACAGGGCAGTGCCTCTACCAGCGGATGGGGCTCAAGCTCGTTCCCATTCTCTAATGGCAACTACAACGCCTATTCTGTAGGCAACACATTGGGTAGCAACAACCTCAGTCCTGAGATGACCACCGAGATTGAGTTCGGTCTGAACATGGCGTTCTTCCAGAACCGCTTCTCGTTCGACGTTTCTTACTACAACCGCAACACCGACAAGCAGATATTCTCGCTTGAGATGGACCCTGCCTCTGGCTACACCGCACAGAACATGAACCTTGGTAAGATCCGCAACCGCGGTATCGAGGCAATGGTATCAGTGACTCCTGTCCGCACACGCGACTTCGACTGGACACTGACTTGGAACTACACACGCAACCGCAGCAAGGTTATCTCACTGCCAGAGGAACTCGGCGGCGAGTCGCTCATTTGGGGTTTCACCGGTGGCACAGGTCTCTATGCCATCGTGGGCGAGGAGCTTGGCGTTTACAAGGCCTACACCTCACAGCGTGACCCTGACGGAAACATCATAGTTGAGGCAAGCGGTCTGCCAAAGAAATCAGAAGAGCAGAGCATCGTAGGCTCAATGAACAGCAAGTATCAGATGGGCATCGGCAACACCATTACTTATAAAGGTGTGAGCCTCTCGTTCGACTTCGACTTCCGCAAGGGCGGCGTGATGTATTCGCGTACCAAGAGCATCAACTACTTCGTGGGTAATGCCATACAGACTGCATACAACGACCGCAACCCATGGATTATCCCTGGCTCAGTAGTGGACAACGGCGACGGCACATACTCAGAGAACACCATCGCCCTGACTCCTACAAACATCTACAACTACTGGAACAACGGTGGCGACGACTACGACGCAGGCTTCCTCGTCGATAAGAGCTACATCAAGCTCCGTCAGGTAGTTCTCGGTTGGGATTTGCCAAAGGCATGGCTTGCAAAGACATTCCTCACTGGCGTGAAAGTGTCACTCTACGGAAACAACCTCTTGCTGTGGACTCCATCAAGCAACACCTTCATGGATCCTGAGTCAACATCGTTCGGTAACGACCTCGAAGGAAACTTCGGTGAGTACTCTACCAACCCAAGCTCAAGGAAATACGGCTTCAACGTTTCACTCAAATTCTAATTCGACGACACAATATGAAAAAGATATTATTATATAGTGCAGCTTGCATGCTTGCCTTGTCAAGCTGCGACATGGACATCAACGAGAACCCGAACTATCCGTCATCTGGCGACATCACACCGACACTGGTGTTCCCAGCCGTGGTGAACAGCGTTGTCGATGTCCCTGGCGAACAGATGTTCATCCTCGGAGGCTTCTTCGTACAGTATTTCGAGCAGCGTCCAGAGCAGAACCAGTACAACGAGATAGCAGAACTCCATTTCGACGAGTCTTCCGATCTCTTCAACCGTTGCTACCGCACCATCTATGCCGGCGCACTGCAGGACATCAAGGACATCGAGGGCAAGACAACGAACACTGCCAACCTCTTTGCCTGCAAGGTGATGAAGGCACTGGCTCTGCAGTATATGGTTGACGCTTGCAGCGACGCACCATATTCCGAGGCTTGCATGGGAAGCGAGAATCCTAACCCAAAATGGGAGGACGGAGCAACAGTATATAAAGGTGTGCTCGCAGAGGTGGACGAGGCTGAGGCTGCCCTCACAGGCGAGACAATGGACATGACCGACCCACTCCTGGGCGGCGACCTCGCTAAATGGAAGCAGCTTGCAAACGCATTGCGCCTTAGAATGTATCTCCGCCTGATCGACGGTGGCGTTGACGCATCTACATACACTGCAAAGGTCAAGACCATAGTGACCAACGGAGAACTGCCTGCAGGCGACGTGACATACGACGTTTATAGCGATGCCGAGGGACAGTACAACCCATGGTATGGCAGCGTGTTCGAACTTGGAACAAACAACTACTGCGCAGCCCATCCTCTCATTGCCTACTATCAGGCAACCAACGACCCACGTATCGGCTACGCCATACTGCCAGCAACTGCCACAAGCAAGTATGTAGGTCTGATGCCAGGCTCACGCACACTCTATCAGGACTGGGACGGAACCAAGATGTACAACAAGGACGTGAGCACAATCAACACCGACGTGGCTCGCGCAATGCCAATTTATGTGTTCACAAAGAGCGAGATAGACTTCCTCAAGGCTGAGGTTGAGCTCCGTTTCAACAACAACGCCGCAGCAGCCAAGGCAGACTACGAGGCTGGTGTGAAGGCAGACTTCGCCTCAAGAGGCGTTGACGGCGTTGCCGACTTCCTCGCAGGCGAGAGGGTGAACTTCGACGCACAGACTTCAGACAACGACAAGCTGAAGCTCATCTACATGCAGAAGTGGGCGGCATACTTCTACCGCAACCACATGGAGGCATGGTCAGAGATGCGCCGCACCGACGTGCCTGTACAGTCGTCGCTGACAACAGAGGAGGCATACAAGATGCCTACGCTCTACACTGCCGGCGAGGTGTTCTCACCGGGTCTCAACTACTATGGCAACGGCAAGACCTGCAAGCGTCTGCCTTACCCTTCATCTGCACGCAAGCTCAACAAGAACACACCTGCAGTAAAGACACTGGCAGACCCTGTATTCTGGGACGTGAAATAACAAACATTATTAATTAAGAAAAGCTATCAGATATGAAAAAGATATTTTTATATGGCTTGATGCTCTGCCTCTCGATGACTGCGCTCACATCGTGCAACGACGACAACGACCAGCTGACAGACAGCAGACTCACCTACTATCCAGTACTGGAGATACAGGGCGACGAGTTTCTTCAGGTGCCTATCGGCTCAACCTACAATGAGCAGGGCTGTACGGCAACTCTCAATGGCGAGGACTATACGTCAAACGTGAAGACTGAAGGCTCGGTGGACAGCAACAGGGCAGGTCTCTACTACATCACCTACTCTGCCACCAACCCTGACGGATTCACAGTGTCGGCTACACGTACGGTGGCTGTCTGCGACCCTACAATCACGACAGACATCTCCGGCACCTACACCACACAGGATGGCTCATACCGCAACTACAATGGCACTATCACCAACTATGCCGGCTACTCGGTGAAGATAAAGAAGGCTGCCCCTGGCATCTTCTACGTCAGCGACTTCCTCGGCGGTTGGTACGACCAGCGTGCGGGCTACGGTAGCGCATACGCTATGACAGGCTACTTCCAGCTCCTTGCCGACAACAGCCTCGTACAGCTCTCAAGCTACGTTGCAGGTTGGGGCGACTCGGCAGACTATTGCGAGGGTGCCAAATACGACCCGGCAACCGGCACAATCAGCTATGTGGTTGGCTATGCAGGCATCATGGCGTTCAATGTCATTTTAAAGTAAAAACATTAATAAAAGAAAAACGATTATGAAGAAATATATTTCAATGTTCATGTTCGCCATGCTCGCTTGCTTCGGTTTCAGCTCTTGCGACCCAGAGACAGACGAGGAGCCAGGCGGAACAAACGTGGAGAAGATGGCTGGTATGTGGGACGTTCAGGTTCATGTCATCAATGCCGATGGCTCAGTAGAATATGAGGACCCATACGGAATAGGCACCTTCACCATCAACACCTACAACACAGCAGCCAACACCGCCACTGAGATGTGGTTTGACGACAGCAGCAACTTCTGGGGAGTGAAAATGAAAGTGAATGTTGACTACGCCAACGCAACTTTCTCAGCTCCCGACGGCACTGCCTACGACTACACTGCTCCCGACGGCGGCAAGGTAAAGGGCATGAAGGGCAAGATTCTCTACGGACAGGGCAAGAACATCCACGGTATGCCTTGCGACAGCATCTGCGTAGAGGTTGCCTTCGACGACGACGACTATGGCTTCACCTATCGCTACACGGGTGTTCGCCACAGCGGCTTCTACGAGTAAAGTTATCTCTCTCTTTTGGATACCTACGTAAAGGAACAAAGAGTGTGGGGCGCTTCCCAAGCGAGGGAAGTGCCCCTATATTTTGGTAAAAAAGAATGAATATGAAGAAAAACGAGGTTAAATACTGTTAATCGCATACGACTTATTTACTTTTTGATTAATTTTGCATTGCAATAAAGCAGACTGTATATAATACACATCATAAAAGCATCATTAATAGAATCTATCCGCGCAAGTTCACCCGAGAGGGCAAACGCTTGCGCTTTTTTTGTCATTTTACGCAATATTTGAATTATTCGTAGTTAAAGTTGGTTAATTGCTAAATACTTTTTGGGATTTTCACTATATTTGCAGACTGATAGAGATAAAAGAATAAACTAAGCATATTATTGGAATAAGTTATGAAAAAAACTAGTAGAAAATCCACAACCTTGACAATGGTGCTATTGTCAATGGTTATCGTCATGTCATGCTCACATGATACTGTTTCATTCGACCCATACGCAAACGTACACCAGTATGTAAATAGTTGGAAAGACAGCATTGGCGAGAACATCGACCCCAACCACACTTGGAACACTACAAGGGAAGCGGAACTGACTGTGACTGCAAACAAGTCGGGCACTTTGCGCATACTCACCCGCAGCGCGTTCAATGGCGACGAGGGACGTGCGATGCTCTATAAGAACTCCATCAACGACGGTGAGACCCTCACCTTCACCATTGCCGTGCCACAGGATCTCGACACGCTATACTCTGCGCTCTACGATAGCAATGGATACGTTGAGGAACTGCCTTTCATGGTGGAAGGCGGGAAAGCCACTATAACATATAGCCGCCATCAGAGTTCAAGTCAGGCAAAGACCCGTTCGGTGGACTCGCACAATTCTACGACCTCTGGTTGGCAATTCACCAAGGAGGATGCCTTTGGGACCTACGCCACTTCCGTGCCATCCGATGCAACATTCATCACACAAGGCGGTGGTGGAACTCATTATATTGACAAGGACAATGTCTCATATAACTTTAATATCACAAGCACCATTTACATAAAGCCAGGAACATATAACTTCACCAATATATACATAGCAGACAACAGTTACGTCTATCTCCTTCCAGGAGCACATGTAAAGACCAAAGACACTGGTTTCTGCAGGCAAGGAAATGTGAAAGTGTTTATAGCAAGCGGTGCTTCGCTCGATATGACCAAGATCGCTACACTTAACACAGGTGCCTATATCTTCTGTCGTGGAGAATTTAAGGTAAAGGATTTAGAGTTAAACAATAATGGCACACTATATATTGGAAATGGAGGAGTATTAACATCTGCCAATATAAATGTATGCAATAATAACTCCCAATTCATCTGCGACGGAACGGCAAATATCAATGGCAACATTAATACGCAAGGTTCAAGTCATATCTATAATAGTGGTGAAGTGACTGTTAAACAACGTACTATATTGAACAGCTACAACAACACTTGGGTTAACGAAGGCAAATGGACTACAAATATGTGGGAATTTACTGCCTATAGTGAAGACCTTATCAATAGGTGCCAACTTATAGTTGAAAACAGAATGACCATCAGTCCAGCTGATGGCAATGCGACACTTAAACTTGATGCATCGTCAAGCGTTATTACTAAAAATTTCCTTATGGAAAAAGGATACGTAAGAATGGGTAAGGATGCCATACTTAACGTTACGAATAATGCAAACATGAACATAACAAACGTTTGGCCAGGATATAGTCCAGGAATATATGGACCAACAAGCGGTTGGGCTATCCTACAAGCAAAAAACATCAAAAAAGGACCTGTTGATAGTAGTGACGATTACAACTCAAAATACGTCACCTATGGAGGCAACCTAATCATTGCCGCAGACAAGCACTTTGCGCAAGGATCATCAGGTCAATACCAGATGTATTATGTCCTCGACAATGCAAAGATGGTGAACTCTCAGAACGGTGCCACGGACATCTACATCCCTAAGAGCGAATGTTCCCCAGGCTATGGCACTGTAACACCGCCAACACCAGTGCCAGAGGATCCTGCAATGTGGTACTACTATGCCTTTGAGGACTTGGGTAGCATTGGCGACTTCGACTTCAACGACGTGGTGCTGAGGGTTTCCGCACCATCGATAGAAGGAACAGGAGAAATACAACTCTGTGCTGCCGGAGGAACACTGAAGACAACCATCTATTTAGGCAACGAGCCGCTTGGCAAAGACGGCAAGTATGAGGTTCACGAACTGTTTGGAGTTAGCACCGCAACAATGGTGAACACCTATAACCGCACTGCAAAGCCCTATGTGACTATCGGCACTTATACGGGAGGTAATCCTGCTGCGTTGAACATCTATATTCGCGTTGTGGATAAGGGAGAGTCACGCACAATTAGTGCAAGCAACTACTATACAAGCGAGTGTCCGTTGAGCCTCACTATCAACGGCTCGCCCATCGATGGCACATGGCTTTGGCCAGAAGAAACGATGCGTATAGACAAAGTTTACAAAGATTTCAGCAAATGGGTTGAGAACCATGACTATAATATGAATTGGTGGCTCAAATAAATTCTGCAAAGACAATTAAAGTACGAACGTATTCGCAATACAAAAGATAAGCATCATTAATAGAATCTAATCTGCGCAAGTTCCCCCGTGAGGGCAAACGCTTGCGCTTTTTTTATGCCTTTTAGTGAAAAGAGGATTCATGAGTACAGTGGACCGTCACCTGTACTGTATAGACGGATTCAAAACCGAATTATTTGGGAAAATAGGTAAAGTATGGATTGAAAAAAAGAAAAATCCCTAAATTCTTGCATTTCTCGATTCTTTTTCATAACTTTGCAAAAGGAAAGCTGCATCTCGGCATAATTGCTCAAGCAAGCTTGGCAAGTTCTGCACTCGCTTACACGTTATTTCGGCATAACAATTCAAATATGAACATAAATAGACTCATAGGAACATTTTTCAAAGATCAGGAACCATCGCCAATGATAGAGGTTTTTGATAAGGAAAACGTATATTCAACTTATCGAGACATAGTTAGTATTTTGAATTATAACCCTGACATTGAATTGACAATACTTCAGGGTCTGAGTTATTGTTTCTATGAGATTCTCGACAACGTGCTTACACACTCCGAAAAAGAGTGTGGCACGGTTCTAATGAGTTATCACGATGATGAGAAAAAAATTCAAATTTTAGTCGCAGACGACGGTATTGGCATCCGCAAGTCCCTATCCGCGAATCCAAAATATTCTAATATATCGGAAGAGGAGGCCCTGACAATGTGTATTGAGGACAGTGTGACCGATGGCAAAGGAATGGGATTTGGACTTTATTCTACACTGCGTTTGGTTAATAATGTTGGTTCAATTATGAAAATTGTTTCTGGTGACAATATGCTCGTATGCGACAGTAGCGGAGTGAATGTTGAGAATACCTCTTTTTGGCAAGGTACAATAGTTTATATTGAACTACATTCAAACAAAGAGATTATGCCAGAGGAGATTTTGGGAAACAAGACGAACTGCGTTGCTGACTACAACGATATGTTCGATGGAGATGGATTGGATGAATTGTGGTAATAAAAAAGAAAATATGAAAACCTTTAAATTCAAGGATATCAATGAATATCTGGGTACAAGGCAATTGGGAGTTGCTACGCGTGAGAAACTTCTCCTAATGTTGCATGAGAGCGACGAACGCATAGTGCTGGACTTTGAGGGTGTCAGCGTTGTGTCCAACTCTTTTGCTGACGAGTGTTTCGCCAAACTCCTTTTTGAAATGTCTTTTGACGAAATAAAGCGCCGTACTACCTTCGTTGCGCTAAATGATTTTGCGAGGCAGAATATTGCGATAGCTTTTCGTCGCAGACTAAATGCCATGAGGCAGCAAGTGACATGCCATCCCCAAGAAGTCGGCAGCTAACCCAAAGGTTAGAGTCAGATGGACAGGATCAATGGCTCCCTCTGTCGCGTTCGATTAACCTTTTTCTATGATTCGGGAGTTATAATGTCATTGATTTACCTAAAAATATAAAGAGGTGAGGCGGCTGTCTTGCCTCTTTTTTCGTTCCTTTTTCGAGGAAAATGATGATGGTTTTGCAAATTTCTTGCTGAAAAATTTGGTGGTTTCAATTTTAATTCTTTCTTTTGCCCCCGACATCTGCAAGTATCTCGACTTGTTTGGGTTACTGAACCAATAGTGTTTGGCTCCGCATTTGTCTCTATTTATGGAAAAGCGTTTATCACGCTTTGTTTCTGATAGTTGGAAATCTGGAAAATTTCACGATAACGTCAGAACATAGCAACGATAGATGCTCATGCAGTAGTTTATTATAAGCTATCCATTATTACTATATCTATACTTTAAGGTATGGAATATGGTTGTTTGGATAATTATATAAGCTCACAGCGTGAGGTCTGGGTTGCTCGTTCTTCGTTATCGGGTATTCCAGAACCTCCAACTGTTGAACGAGTTGCTGAAAAAGATTCTCACGCTTCTTTCGTTTATAGACCCAGCCAATAATTATTTGAAAACCGCCAAATCCGAGAGTCTATAGGCAAACTTAAAACAAACAAATTATGAAAATAAAAAGTATTTTAATCGTAGCCAGTATCGGGATGATGTTTGCGGCATGTAGTAGCGAAGATTCTACTCCGCAGAATGTGGAAAAAGTCCCAATTCGTTTTACGGCAAAGATTCAATCGCTGATACCTTCTATTGGTACTCGTGTGGCAGAAGGTACAGCAGGCATTCTGAACAATGAATTTCCTGAAGGCGCAGAAATTACGGTTGGTTTTGGAGATGGCTACAGTTCAGATGCAGTCATAAAAAACACATCAGGTACGTGGAGTTATACTACTACACCACTAAACTATCCATTTAACAGCACGACAGTTTATGCATTATATCCAAAATTAACTAGTCCTATTGCAAATGTTGCCCGTAGCTCATACAATACACCAGCCGACCAGTCACTAATAGACAATTACAAGAAGGCCGATGTCCTTGGTGCAACCGCCGATGTGTCTACACCATCATCAAATCCTATAGAACTTTCCTTTAAGCATATATGTGCAAAGGTAGTCGTTAATTTATCCGCAAGCACTACGCCGTCAGATTATGTAATAAAAATGAAGGGTATAAATTTAGTAACCATGTATAGTGGGGCATCACTAATGTCATCATCATATGGACCTGGAGAAGTAACTCTTGGAAAATATTCGTCAGCTGGTCAAACTGCAATAATTATTCCACAGCAAGTAGCTGAGAACACTGTCCTTTTTGAAGTTAGTAAAGGAGAAACAAAATATTCCTTCACTACATCTTCATCCATAACATTTAAGGCTGGTTATAAATATACCTTCAATCTTACATTTGAAGATACGGAAATCAGTTTTGGAAATATTATAATGGGCGCTTGGGAAACTGATAGCGAAAATTCAACAATAGGCGGTGATCTTGTAAAGAATTAGATTTTTTTACTTTCGATAATTTACAAAAGGCCTATAGTTGGATTAGGTATTGAAGTTTCCAACCCATTTCTATGCAGTGCGGTTACTTGCTCCCCCTCTAAGATAGATGGGGTGTCACGGAGTGACGGGGGCGTATGAAACTGCCGCAAAAGTAATATTCCCTATCGAGGCAGTACATACATATACAAGGAGGCAGTACATACTCCCTCCCCCCTTCGGGGGACTCCCCCTACCTTAGGGGGAGAGCAAGTTACTGAACTGCACAGATTTAGTCTGGAAACATATATATTATAATGTTATCATAAAGGGTTTGAAAGTTCTGTAAATAACTTTATATTTATCAATCAAGAGCCTGATAAAATTTGATTTAAACCTCCGGGGAGAGACGATTATGTTGGAAGGTGTTCCGCTGAAGCCTCTCCCGACTCATAAATAAAATAAACAAGAAGAGGACTGGGTGGAAGGATTTCCGGCACCAGTCCTCATTTTGTATTTGAGTGACAAAAAGAAATAAATAGAGGGGAAATGCTTGGAGTTGTCAGATTTAATTCTTAATTTTGTATTTTGGTGTACGAAACCTACGAACTTATAAATAATAACTAAATAACAATCGAAATGACAAAATTAGGAGAAAAATCAAAAAAAATGTGCGTTGGCTGAAGGAGACGGCACGACGCACGGTTGAGCTGTGCGATGGCAGCTTGCAGGGCATCGCCTCGGCAATGAGCCTGATTGCCTACTACAACGTAGTAGCCGATGGCGCTATGATTAATGAGTTGGAGAAGCTCAACGGTATGATGGCAAGAAAGCTCAGCGAGACCAAGAACGACGAGAAGGGACTTGACCTCGAGTGCAGGTTTGACGAGGAGCAGGTCAGGAAATCGGGAATAGTGCAGACGCCAAAGATTGTGCTGGCTGTGATGGACAAAATGTTGCGCTCATGCTCCCGAAACGATGCCGCCGCCGACGATTATGCTATTGCCATGTACGCCGTACTATCGTCTTCAGACAATTATGAAGGTTCGCGCGCGGATTTCGTCAAAATGGTGAGGAGTTATTTTAAGGTGGAATTGAGTTACGATGCGCTGAAACGATGGATTACTCGAAACAGTGTAGATTTCAACAGTTGGGACACGGAAACTGACAAGGCTTGCAAAAGACAGGCTTTGGCACGTGATTTCCAAAAACTTATAGAGAAGGTAAGGGCGTATAAATCAAAGAATGTGTAGCACGCAAGGCTGTCCGGTTGGGCAGCCTTTTTTGTATGTTTGGGGACAAAATCTATTTTTTTTGTCCCATTTTGGTCTTTTTTGTCCCCGGTGTCCCCAGGTTCGGACAATGGGGCATTATCCTTCTTACCTTTGCATCAGAAACAAGAAAACAATAATTTCTAAAAGGTAAGAATATGAAAATAGAATTGATGAAAATCTCGGTTCGTGGCTTGGAGCTGCTGAACTTGAAGTTTAAGACGAGGAAGCACAATGTTTGTGGCTACAACGACTACTTGGGCGACTTGAACGCCAAGTTGTGTTGGAACGAAGAGAAGAGCGATGAGACTCTTTTCAGTTTCAGCCCCTTGACTTCGGCGTTGTGTGTGAAACTGAGAAATCATTATGCGACGCTGGTAGTTGAGCTTAGCACGGAGCTTACGAAAGGCTCGTTCGATATCGGGCTGCACTGGAACTTGATGCAGGACGACGACAGACAGAACTTGAATTGAAATATTATGTCCCATTTTTTATTGAATTCACCTACCTCTCTCCGTCGTGAGACGCATAGGGAGGTTTTCAACGAAGACGAGACGAGCGAGGCGTATTCCTCGCAACAAAATAAAA
>CAMAGM010000023.1 GCA_945833995.1 uncultured Prevotella sp. | reverse complement strand
AGATAGTGTATGGACAAGCCGTTCACCGCAACGAGTTCGGCATTGAGGAAGGACTGTTCTGGAGTCCCAACGGCAAGCGACTCGCCTTCTACCGCATGGACCAGTCGATGGTGACCGACTATCCGCAGGTGAACACCTTCGAGCGCGAGGCGACTCTCGAACCCGACAAATATCCTATGGCGGGAATGACGAGCCACAAGGTGACCGTTGGAGTGTATGACCTCGACACGAAGAAGACCATCTACCTTAACGCTGGCGACCCTACCGACCGCTATTTCACCAACATCTCGTGGAGCCCCGACGCAACAACCATATACATGTTTGAGCTCAACCGCGACCAAAACGACAGCCGCCTCGTGAGCTACGACGCTGCAACTGGCGAGAAAAAAGAAGAGCTCTACCGCGAGACACACGAGAAATACGTGGAGCCGCTCAACCCGCTGACCTTCCTTCCATGGGACGCAACGAAGTTCCTTATGCAGAGTCAGAAGGATGGCTACAACCATCTCTACCTCTACGACCTGAAGAAGAAGGCAATGAGACAGGTGACCAAAGGTAACTTCGTGATAGAGAGCCTCTTGGGCTTCAACAAGAAGACAAAGACAGCAGTGGTGCTTGCCAATGCCGACAGCCCAATACAGAGAAACATCTACACCGTTGACCTGAAAAGCGGAAAGATGCATCGCATAGACAACGGAGAAGGCATGCACCAGGCACAACTCTCCGAGTCGGGTGCTTTCGTGGCAGACAAATATTCCGCTCCCGACACTCCGCGCAACATCGACCTCATAAACACCGCAACGGGCAAGGCATCGCGACTTCTCACTGCCGAGAACCCATGGAAGGGCTACAACATTCCCGATTACTCTTGCGGCACACTGAAAGCAGCCGACGGAGAGACCGACCTCTACTACAGAATGGTGAAACCCATTGGCTTCGACCCGCAGAAGAAATATCCTACCGTGATCTATGTCTATGGTGGACCTCACGCTCACAACGTGGATGCCTCATGGCACTACGGAAGCCGCTCGTGGGAAACCTACATGGCGCAGAAGGGCTATCTGCTCTTCATCCTCGACAACCGTGGAAGCGAGCGCAGGGGAAGGGACTTTGAACAGGCTACATTCCGCCAGCTCGGACAAGTGGAGATGGCTGACCAAATGAAGGGTGTGGAATATCTCAAGTCGCTGCCTTACGTTGACCAAGACCGCATGGGAGTGCATGGCTGGAGCTTCGGCGGATATATGACCACGTCGCTGATGACAAACTATCCCGACGTGTTCAAGGTTGGCGTTGCCGGAGGTCCCGTCATCGACTGGAAATGGTATGAGGTGATGTATGGCGAGCGCTATATGGACACGCCCGAGACAAATGCCGAAGGCTACGCGAAGACGAGCCTGCTGAGCAAGGCAAAGAACCTGAAGGGCAAGTTGCAGATAATCATAGGCATGAACGACCCAACGGTAGTGCCACAGCACGCCCTGCAGTTCCTCGATGCCTGCATAAAAGCTGGCACACACCCCGACTTCTTCGTCTATCCGGGAGAGGGACACAACATGATGGGACACGCAAGCGTCCATCTGCACGAGAGAATTACACAGTACTTTGAAGATTATTTGAAATAAGAGGGGAGAAGTAAAAGAAAGAATTATGAAGATATTGTTATTAGGCAGCGGCGGTCGTGAGCATGCACTGGCATGGAAGATTGCACAAAGCGAGAAAGTGGAGAAACTGTATATCGCCCCAGGAAACGCGGGAACGGGAAACTGTGGCGAGAACGTGAACATCGGTGTCAATGAGTTTGCGAAACTAAAGGATTTCGTCTATATCAACGACATCGACATGGTAGTGGTTGGTCCTGAGGACCCACTGGTGAAAGGCATCTACGATGAGTTTGCCAACGACCCACTGACCTGCAACGTGCCTGTAATAGGCCCGACAAAGGCAGGCGCGGTGCTCGAAGGCTCAAAGGACTTTGCCAAGGCATTCATGCAGCGCCACAACATTCCTACCGCACGCTACAGGACATTCGACGGAACAACCGTTGAGGAAGGACTGAAATTCCTTGAAACACTGAAAGCCCCATACGTGCTGAAAGCCGACGGACTCTGCGCTGGAAAGGGCGTGCTCATTCTGCCTACGCTCGACGAGGCAAAGAAAGAGCTGAAGGAAATGCTCGGCGGAATGTTCGGCAACGCCTCGGCACAAGTCGTGATTGAGGAATTCCTCAGTGGTATAGAGTGCTCGGTGTTTGTGCTGACCGACGGAAAGAACTACAAGATTCTGCCAGAGGCAAAGGACTACAAGCGCATTGGGGAAGGCGACACTGGACTCAACACAGGCGGCATGGGAAGCGTAACGCCAGTGCCGTTTGCCACCAAGGAGTGGATGCAGAAGGTGGAGGACAGGATAATCCGACCAACAGTGGAAGGACTTGCCGAGGAAGGAATCCTCTACAAGGGCTTCATCTTCTTCGGACTCATCAACGTGGAGGGCGAGCCAATGGTGATAGAGTACAACTGCCGAATGGGCGACCCTGAGACCGAGAGCGTGATGCTGCGACTGAAGAGCGACATCGTTGACCTCTTCGAGGGCGTTGCCAACGGCGACCTCGACAAGCGCGACATCGAGTTCGACGAGAGGGCTGCCGTTTGCGTGATGCTCGTCAGCGGCGGCTATCCACAGGAATACAAGAAAGGCTACCCGATAAGCGGAATAGACGACGTGGAGGGAAGCATCGTGTTCCATGCCGGAACTGCGGAGAAGGACGGACAGGTGGTGACAAACGGCGGACGAGTGATCGCCGTCAGCTCCTACGGAAAGGACAAGGCAGAAGCACTGCAGAAGTCGTTTGAGGAAGCACAGAAAATCCAATTCACCGACAAGTACTTCCGCCGCGACATAGGTCAGGACTTGTAGAAGCCCCGTGTTTTGCACGTCAGTTCAAAATAAAGAAAGTGAAAAGACTACAGAATAAGATAGCAGAGAGCCGCTGGTCACTACCGACAACTGCCACAATGGCGTTGTTGGTGTGGCTCTTGGGCGGCGCGATAGGACAACAGCTGTGGCAGCCGTTCGTCTGTTTCGTTGTCAGCTCCTACCTCATGGTTGAGCTGAACACGACATTCGTGCTGCTGCGCACCTACAGCCGAATGGTGTCCTGCGCGTTCATCGTGCTGTCTTGCTGTTCGAGCTTCCTCTTTCCCAACACTGCCAGCAACGTGGTGGTGCTGTGTTATGTGGCTTCGCTCATGCCTCTTTTCAACAGCTATCAGGACAAGGAGAGCGTAGGCTGGACATTCTATGCCTTCCTTGCCTTGGGAATAGCGAGCCTCTTTTGGGTGCAGATGCTCTATCTCGTGCCGCTGACTTGGCTTCTCATGGCAGTATGCCTCAGGTCGCTCTCGTTCAGGACACTAATGTCGTCGCTGCTCGGCTTGCTCACTCCGTATTGGTTCGCGCTTGTCTATTTCGCCTTTGCCTTAGACTACACGACTCCATTGGAGCACTTCAGGCGTTTGGCTGACTTTGGTCCCATTGCCGTATGCACAACCACTGACGAGTATGTCCATTGGTTCTTGAGCCTTGGCATTGAGCGACTGCTCTGCCTCGCCTTCGTCGTGGTGCTGTTCATCACGGGCTTCGTGCATTACCTGCGCACCAAGTTCCTCGACAAGCTCAACACCCGAATGTACTACGATGTGTTCTTCACCTTCGGATTCATCTTCATCTTGGACATTCTGCTCCAGCCACAGCATTTCGACATGCTCTACCACATGCTGCTCGTGTGTGTGAGTCCAGTGATAGCCCACTACATCACCCACACCAAGACCTTCATCACCAACATCTCCTTCATAGTGATGTCGGTCACGGCACTGGCGCTCATTATCATCAACATAATACTCTGAGCCGATGGCAGCCATAATGGAGTTTCTTCTCAGCTACGGATATATGGGAATGTTGGTCGCAGCATTCCTCGCGGCAAGCATCCTTCCGTTCAGCAGCGAGGCTGTGATGGTGGGGCTGCAGGCAGCAGGTCTCGACCCAGTGTTGCTGATTGTCTATGGCACGATAGGCAACGTGCTTGGTAGCATGTTCAACTACACCATCGGACGACTGGGCAAGATGGAGTGGATAGAGAAATACCTGCGTGTGAAAAAAGAGGACCTCGACAAGGCTCACCGATTCATGGCGGGACGCGGAGCATGGATGGGACTGCTCTCGGTGATTCCTGTCATTGGCGACGTTATCACGGTGGCTCTCGGACTCATGAGGGCCAACGTGGTGATAGTGGTGGTGAGCGTCACGATAAGCAAACTGCTGCGCTACATACTGCTTGTCTATGGAGCGAGCTTCTTCATCTAAAAAAAACGAACAATGAGAAAGACTATATTGCTTTTATTCACGATGTTCCTACTGCTCTCCTGCGGCGGAAAGAGAGACGACAACCGTGTAATCACGGTCACGATCGAGCCTTTGCGCTACTTTGCCGAGCAACTCGTGGGAGACAGGGCTGAGGTCACGACCCTCGTGCCAAAAGGCAGCAGCCCCGAGACTTACGAGCCAACGGCGCAGCAAATGGTGGCACTGGGCAACAGCATGATGTTCATCAAGGTGGGCGACCTCGGCTTCGAGCGCACTTGGGTGGCTAAGCTGGGCGACTTGGCTGATGGCATCGAGATAGTTGACACATCGGAGGGAATAGCCACAGTGGAGAGCACAAGCCGCGGAGTGACCGACCAACACACTTGGATGTCGTGTGCCAACGCGCTCGTAATCGTAAAGAACATTTACAATAGTTTGAGAAAGGCGGACCCTATGAACGCCTCTTTCTACGAAGGGCGATACAACGCTCTGGTGGCAAAAATAGAGAAGCTGAACGCTGAACTGACGGAAAGCCTAAATACTGTTGAGGGCAGCTCGTTCATCATCTATCACCCGGCGCTGACCTATTTCGCAAAGGAATACGGACTGCACCAGCTTGCAGTGGAGGAAGACGGCAGGGAGCCTTCGGCGGCATCGTTGGCGAAAGTAATTGACGAGGCGAAGGCTGAGGGAGTAAGGCTGATGCTCGTGCAACAGGAGTTTGACAGGCGCAATGCCGAGATTGTGGCAAAGGCGCTGAACATCGGCATGACAACAATAAACCCGCTCTCCTACGAGTGGGAGAAAGAGATGAGAGACATTGGGAGAATAATCGCATCACAAGGTTCTGAAAAAGGAAGGGAATAGGGAATGTCACGCATAATAAGCCTACACAACGCTACAGCTGGCTACGACGGAAGACCACAGGTGGTCGGTGTCAACCTCGACATCGACAGTCGGGACTTCGTCGGCATTGTCGGTCCCAACGGCGGAGGAAAGACAACGTTGCTGCGTGTTATCCTAAGGTTGCTGCCAACAATGGAGGGCGAGGTGTGCTATTGGAACAATGGGAAAAAGACCGACAGGCTTGCCATCGGCTACTTGCCACAATACAGCAACATCGACCGCGAGTTCCCAATCTCGGTGGAGGAAACCGTGTTGCAAGGGCTCAACGGCAGGAAATCGCTCTTCTCAAGATTCAACGCCGAGCACAGGCAGAAAGTGATGAAGGCACTGGAACAACTGCAAGTCGCTGACCTTGCCCACAACCCAATAAGGAAACTTAGCGGAGGTCAGCTGCAAAGGGTGCTATTTGCCCGCGCAATAGTGGGCGAGCCAGAAGTGCTTGTGCTCGACGAGCCCAACACCTACGTTGACCAACAGTCGGAGGAAATGATGCGTGAGCTAATCCACGCACTCAACAGGCAGTGCGCCGTAGTGACGGTGAGCCACGATGTTGACTACATCAAAAGCGTTGCCAGCAAAATCGTGGAAGTGAACGAAAAAGTCACCATAAAGGAAACGTTTTAGCCCTTATGTTTGATTTGTGACAAAAAAAAACAAAAAAAACGCCTTTTTATTTTTTTATTCTACCTATTTACAGTAACTTTGCACGGTCAAAGGCAGAATAACAAAAAAATAACAGAATAAAGAATGAAACAGTTTAAGTTGGTGGACAACATACTGGGGTGGCTCTCGTTTGTCATCGCCGCCGTAGTCTATTGCTCCACAATTGAACCGACAGCCAGTTTCTGGGACTGTCCTGAGTTTATTTCCACAGGATACAAGTTGGAAATAGGTCACCCGCCCGGCGCACCTTTCTTCATGCTGACAGCCAACTTGTTCTCACAACTAACAAGCGACCCTTCACAGGTGGCACGAATGGTGAACACCATGAGCGCACTGCTCTCGGCGGCTACCATCATGTTCCTCTTCTGGAGCATCTCGCACCTTACGCGAAAGCTGCTCATCAACGACTGGAAGGAGCTTACTCTGCCTAAGGCGATAGCCATCGAGGCTTCTGGTCTCGTAGGCGCGCTCATCTACACGTTCAGCGACACATTCTGGTTCAGTGCCGTGGAGGGCGAGGTGTATGCCTATTCCTCTGCGTTCACGGCAGTGGTGTTCTGGCTGATTCTGAAATGGGAAGACCATGCCGACGAGCCGCACAGCGACCGCTGGCTAATCCTAATAATGTATATGACAGGTCTCTCCATCGGAGTTCACCTTCTGAACTTGCTGTGCGTGCCAGCCATCGTGCTTGTATATTACTATCGCAAGTTCCCCAAGCCCGACGGCAAGGGCGACCTGCGTGGCTCACTCATAGCGCTGGGCATCTCGGTGGTGATACTCGCGGCTGTGCTCTATGGCGTTGTGCCAGGCATCGTAAGGGTTGGAGGCTGGTTTGAGCTGTTCTTCGTCAACACTCTCGGCTGTCCGTTCAACACAGGCGAGATAATCTACATCTTCGCCCTCATTGCCTGCATCATCTGGGCAATTTGGGAAACCTACAACGACAGTAACGAGAAACGGCAGAACATTGCCTATCTCACCTCTATAGGCATGCTCGGCATTCCATTCTACGGCTATGGCTGGAGCTCGGTGGTGATAGGAATCATTGTTCTCGCCATACTTTGGTTCGTTCTGAAATACAAGAACAAGAAAGGCATCGCCCTTGTTTCATCAAGAATAAAGAACACGTCGCTGCTCTGCATGCTGATGCTGATGATTGGCTATTCGAGCTATGCGCTCATCGTAATACGCTCATCAGCCAACCCACCAATGGACCAGAACTCACCTGAGGACATATTCACCCTCGGCGAGTATCTCAGCCGTGAGCAGTATGGCTCACGTCCGCTTCTCTACGGACAGGCCTACACCTCGCAAGTGGCACTGGAGAAGGATGGCGACATGTGCCGCCCAGTGGCAAAGAAGGGAGCACCTGTCTATCAGCGCAAGGAGAAAGCATCGAAGGACGAGAAGGACTCCTATTTCGTCGTACGCACAAAGGACGACTACCAGTATGCCCAAAACATGCTCTTCCCAAGAATGTATAGCTCGGCACACGCTGGAGCCTACGAGAGCTGGATGGGCGGAGTTGAGGGCAACGAGGTGCCATACGACCGTTGCGGCGAGATGATCAGCGTGAAGATGCCTTCACAGTTGGAGAACATTCGCTTCTTCCTCTCCTATCAGTGCAACTTCATGTATTGGCGATATTTCATGTGGAACTTCGCAGGACGACAGAACGACCTGCAAGGCAACGGAGAGCTGGAGCACGGCAACTGGATAACTGGTTTCGACTGGTTTGACAACTTGCGATTGGGCGACCAGTCGAAGTTGCCCGACGAGTTGAAGGAGAACAAGGGACACAACGTGTTCTACTGCCTGCCGCTCATTCTCGGACTGATAGGTCTTTTCTGGCAGTCGCTCCGCAAGGGACAGAACGGCATCCGCCAGTTCTGGGTTGTCTTCTTCCTCTTCTTCATGACAGGTCTTGCCATCGTCATCTACCTCAACCAGACACCGATGCAGCCCCGTGAGCGCGACTATGCCTACGCTGGCTCGTTCTACGCCTTCGCCATTTGGTGTGGTCTTGGCGTGGCAGCCATCATTGAGGAACTGACCAACCGACTGAAACGTCAGCCTCTCGCCATAGCGGCTGTCGTATCGCTGCTCGCACTGCTCGTTCCAGTGCAGATGGCATCGCAGACTTGGGACGACCACGACCGCAGCGGACGCTATACTTGCCGCGACTTCGGACAGAACTATCTCAGCTCGCTGCAAGAGACTGGCAACCCAATCATCTACACCAACGGCGACAACGACACATTCCCACTCTGGTACAACCAGGACGTTGAGGGATTCCGCACCGACGCACGCGTCTGCAACCTCAGCTATCTGCAGACCGACTGGTACATCGACCAGATGTGTCGCCCTGCATACGACTCTCCAAAGGTGCCAATCACATGGAGCCGACTGCAATACTGCGCCGGAACAAACGAGTATGTGATTATCGACCCTTCAATAAAGGAATACATCAGGCAATGGTATGCCGAGGATCCCGAGGAGGCAAAGAAAATGTTCGGCGACAATCCTTTCGAGCTAAAGAACGTGCTGAAGGACTGGGTGCGCAACGAGGTTAGCGCCGACAAGCGCGAGGTGATGAAGATTCTCGCCGGCAGCCGTGGCGACGCGCACGTCATTCCTACCGACACTGTTTATGTTACCATCGACAAGGAGGCTGTGAGGAAGAGCGGCATGATGATGGCTGCTGACTCAATACCCGACCGAATGGTAATCTCGCTCAAGGGAAAGAACGCTCTCTACAAGGGCGACCTCATGATGCTTGAGATGATTGCGCAGTGCAACTGGACACGCCCAATATATGTGGCAATGACCGTTGGTGAGGAGAACTACATGAACCTTGGAGACAACTTCGTACAGGAAGGACTTGTAAACCGCATCACTCCGTTCACCACCAACGCCCCAGGCGCAAAGAACTTCGACACGAAGCGCACCTACGACAACCTGATGAAGAAGTTCAAGTTCGGAGGTCTGGAGAAACCTGGCATCTATCTCGACGAGACAGTGATGCGCATGTGCTACACCCATCGCCGCATATTCGTGCAGCTTGCCATGAACCTCATTTCCGAGGGACAGGACAAAAAGGCAGCCGAGGTTCTTGCCTATCTCGACAAGCACATTCCTTCATATAACGTGCCTGTGAGCTACATGTCAGGCTCATTCGACGAGGCCCGCGCCTATGCCGCCATCGGTCAGAAGCAGAAGGCAATGAACCTCTACAAGCAACTTTGGACAAAGTCGGAGCAATACATCATCTGGTATTGCAGCCTTGAAGGAATGCGCTTCCAAAGCTCGATGCGCGACTGCATGACCCACTTCTACATATTGCAGCAAATCAGTCTTGAGACCGAGAAGCTCGACAAGAAGTGGAGCGACGCACAGAGCAAGAAGTTCGACACACTGCTCAACGTTTATCACAGCAAGGGCGGCAGCTTCGGCTCCGCTCCTGCGCAGGACGAATACGAGGACGAATACACAGAAGAGTGAACCAAAACATAAAATTATGATTATCGAGCAACCTGCGATGTGGCTGCGATGGCTCTATCCAAGAGCCACATGGAGAATGGACAGGCACGAGAAGGCGGTCTATCTAACATTCGACGACGGACCGATTCCAGAAGCCACTCCGTTCATTCTCGACACACTGGCTGAGCATGGCATCAAGGCCACGTTCTTCATGGTGGGCGACAACGTCAGGAAATATCCCGAACTATATGAGAAGGTAGTGGCTGCCGGTCATCGCATCGGCAACCACACCTTCAACCATATCGGAGGATTCCGCCACACAATACACACCTACAGCGCCAACGCGGACAAGGCAAACGATCTACTGCACACCAATCTTTTCCGTCCGCCGCACGGATGGATGCGCCTCGACCAGTATTTCTGGCTCGGAAGGAAATACAGGATAGTGATGTGGGACCTCGTGACCCGCGACTATTCAAAATGGATGACTGCAGAGGGCGTGCTCAACAACGTGAAACGCTACACCCGCAATGGCTCAATCATCACTTTCCACGACTCGCTGAAGAGCATCGACAAACTTCACTACGCCCTGCCCGAGGCCATAAAATGGCTGAAGGAGCAAGGCTACGAATTCAAGGTTTTCGACTAATTATTTTCTAGATGATCTAGTTTTTCTAGAAATTCTAGAAGTTCTAGAGATTCTAGACATTCTAGATTTTCTAGAGATTCCACCCTACATAAAAAAGGATAACACAAAAAAACAAAAAGAAAAATGAAGACAATTAATGCTAAGGTATTCCAGCCCAAGCTGCTGCAAACACTAAAGAACTACAATCGCCAGACATTCATGTCCGACCTCATGGCGGGCATCATCGTCGGCATCGTCGCACTGCCATTGGCAATAGCCTTCGGTATAGCCTCTGGCGTATCGCCTGAGAAAGGTATCATCACAGCCATCGTCGCCGGACTCGTCATCTCCATCTTCGGTGGAAGCAAGGTGCAGATTGGCGGTCCTACGGGAGCTTTCATCATCATCATCTACGGTATTATTCAGCAGTATGGCATCGAAGGCCTTACCATTGCCACGCTCATGGCGGGAGCTTTCCTCGTCCTTTTCGGATTGCTCCACCTTGGCACCATTATCAAATATATTCCCTACCCTATCGTCGTGGGTTTCACGAGCGGTATTGCCGTAACCATTTTCACGACACAGATAAAAGACCTTTTTGGACTCTCGCTCACCGAGATTCCGTCTGACTTCATTGAGAAATGGTGGGTCTATATCACCAATTTCAACACCATCGACCCCTGGTGTGCCCTTGTCGGCATCTTCAGCGTAGCCGTGATAGCCATCACGCCACGCTTCAGCAAGAAGATTCCAGGCTCGCTCGTTGCCATCATCCTCTTCACCGTCGTGGCACTGCTGCTGAAGAATTTCGCTGGCGTGACCACTATTGAGACAATCGGCGACCGCTTTGCCATAAGCAACGAGCTGCCCGCCGCACAAGTGCCGGAAATGAACTGGGAGACAATAAAGAGCCTCGTCTCACCTGCCCTCACCATTGCAATCCTCGGAGCAATCGAGTCGCTTCTCTCCGCAACGGTTGCCGATGGTGTGGTAGGCGACCACCACGACTCCAACACCGAGCTTATAGCACAGGGTATAGCAAACATCGCATCGCCACTGTTCGGAGGTATTCCCGCAACGGGAGCCATTGCCCGCACGATGACCAATATAAACAATGGCGGACGCACACCAATAGCTGGCATAATCCACGCAGGAGTGCTGCTGCTCATCTTCCTTTTCCTCATGCCACTGGCACAATACATCCCTATGGCATGTCTCGCCGGTGTGCTCGTCGTAGTCAGCTACGGAATGAGTGGCTGGCGCTCGTTCATCGCTCTTACGAAGAATCCGAAGAGCGACGTCACAGTGCTGCTCATCACGTTCTTCCTCACCATCATCTTCGACCTCACCGTTGCAATTGAGGTTGGACTCATCATCGCCTGTCTGCTCTTCATGCGCCGTATGTCTGAGACAACCGACGTGAAGGTAATCCTCGACGAGATTGACCCCAACAAGGAGAGCGAGCTTAGCCAAGGCAATCTTGAGCATCTCACAATTCCAGAAGGAGTGGAGGTGTATGAGATCAACGGTCCGTACTTCTTCGGCGCAGGAAACCGATTCGAGGAAATCATGGCGGCGTTTGGCGACCGACCTAAGGTACGAATCATTCGTATGCGTAAGGTGCCTTTCGTCGATTCCACCGGAATCCACAACCTCACGAACCTCTGCATTATGAGCAAGAACGAGGGCATTGAGATAGTCCTCTCCGGAGTTACGGAGAAAGTACACAAGACTCTCGAACACGCTGGCTTCTACCAGTATGTGCCGGAGGAAGACATCTGCAGCCACATCAACATCGCACTTGAGAGAGCGAAGGAGATATTGGGAAATGAGAAATGAGAAATGAGAAATTAAAAATTAAAAATTAAGAGTTAAGAGTTAAAAGTTAAGAATTAGGAATTAAGAATTAAACGTGATTGAATTTAAAGACCTGACAATAGGATATAGTGGCAAGAAACAACAGCAGACCGTAATTGCGTCTGACATCAACGCCACAATAAACAGCGGTCAGCTGACATGCCTTCTTGGTCCCAACGGTGTGGGGAAATCCACACTGTTGAAGACCTTGACGGCATTTCTTCCAAAGCTGTCGGGGCAAATCATAATCGACGGCAACGACATTGAGAGCTACACCGAGAAACAACTGGCACGCAAAATTGGCGTCGTGCTTACCGAACGCACCAACGTGCAGAACATGACAGTGGCAGAGCTTGTGTCGCTTGGACGCAGTCCCTACACTGGCTTTTGGGGACGGCTTGAGGACGAGGACAAGGAAATGGTTGTGGAGGCAATGCGACAAGCCGGCATAGAGCGTTTGGCACACCGCTATGTGGATACGCTTAGCGACGGCGAGCGCCAAAGGGCAATGATAGCCAAGGCATTGGCGCAAAACACCCCGCTCATTTGCCTCGACGAGCCAACCTCCTTCCTCGATTTCCAAAGCAAGGTGGAGATGCTCCGCCTACTCCGCCGCTTGAGCAACAACAACGGCAAGACAATTTTCCTCTCCACCCACGACGTGGAGCTTGCCCTGCAGATGGCAGACAACCTCTGGCTGATGGAAAAGGGCAGAAGCCTGACCATCGGCACACCCCGCCAACTTGCCGACAACGGAAGCCTCAACCGCTTCTTCGACAACGACTTCATCACATTCGACCCCGCAACCCTGCGCCTCATCATCGAGGCATAATCCAGTCTTTTTTTCACTTCATACATCTGGGCGAAGAACGAATACATCATCCACCGCGAGTATGCCACGGGCAAGGGATATGCCGACATGGTGATGATTCCGCGCCGCAACGTAGGCAAGCCAGCCCTCGTCATAGAGCTGAAGTTCAACCACTCTGCCGACACTGCCATCAGCCAGATAAAGCAGCGCAACTATCCGTCGAAACTGCAGGAATACACCGGCGACATCCTTCTCGTGGGAATAAGCTACGACAAGGAGTCGAAGACCCACAGCTGCAAGATTGAGAAGCTGTAGCATCTTTTTCTTCACATTGAATGTCGGAAAAACCAACTGCATTTTGTCCTCACGCGCCAGCCAACCCATGGCGGCGTGCTGCAGGCTAAGGTGAAGATGCCGCACAATAAAAACAACAATAACCAAAAAAAATTTGGCGTTATCAATTATTCTACGTACCTTTGCCAACGAAAAAGAAACATATAACTCTTTAAATAACACAACTGAAATGAAAAAAAGACTTACTATCCTAAACTTCATGCTCCTTGTGGTGTTGGCAGTAGCCGCACAAGGAAAGGCAAAGTATGTATTCTATTTCATTGGCGACGGAATGGGCGTCAACCAAGTGAATGCCGCCGAAACCTATCTTGCCGCGCTTCAAAGCAGAATAGGCATCGAGGAACTCTGCTTCCCATCGTTCCCCCACACGGCATTCGTCAACACACAGAGTGCCACCAACGGCATAACCGACTCAGCGGCAGGAGGCACTGCCTTGGCTTGCGGACAGAAGACGAAGAACGGCTCGCTCGGTGTGCTGAAAGACCAAGTGACACCCATAACGAGCATTGCCGACTGGGCACGCAACGCGGGTGCCGCCGTGGGCATTACGACAAGCGTTGCCATAGACCACGCCACACCTGCCGCATTCTATGCCCATGTACGTGAACGCCACGAGCAATACACCATAGGCAAGCAACTAACCGAGAGCGGCAACGACTTCTACGCCGGCTCAGACTTCACCATTCCCAACGACCCCGAGCATCCCAACATGCCCGACCTCTACCAGCAGGCAGCCGGCAAGGGATTCACCATAGCACGCGGATATGCCGATTACGAAAAGAAGGCAGCAAAGGCAAAGCGCATGATCCTGCTACAGAGCGAGGAGGCAAGCGACAACGACCGCTACAGCATTCCCTACGCCCTCGACCGCAGTGCCAACGACCTCACGCTGACCGAGATAACACGTGCGGGCATCGACTTCCTCATGAAGAAGCAAGGCGAGAAAAACGGCTTCTTCATGATGGTTGAAGGCGGAAAGATAGACTGGGCTTGCCACGCCAACGACATGGCTTTCATGCACGAGCTGATAGACATGGACAACGCCGTAAAGGTGGCTTACGAGTTCTACCTGCAGCACCCCGACGAGACGCTCATCGTTGTCACTGCCGACCACGAGACTGGCGGACTGGTACTCTCGGGCAACACATACGAGCTGCATCTCGACGTCATCGGCAACCAGAAAATCACTATCGAGCGATTGGGCAAGGAGCTGCACAAGCTGCACGACCAGTATGGCGACAACCTTGAGTGGGACACCGTGAAGAAGCTCATAGCCGAGAACTTCGGTTTCTGGGACAAGGTCACGCTCACCGACGAGCAGACAGCCCGCCTCCGCCAGGCCTTCGACAACATAAAGAGCGGCAACGGCGAGAGCGAGCAGACTCTCTACCAAAAAGACGACGAGCTTGCAGCCACGGTGAAGAAGATTCAGGCTGAGTGCGCCCTTGTTGGCTGGCAGGTGACAAGCCATAGCAACGGCTATGTGCCTTGCTTCGCCATAGGTGCCGGAGCTGACCTTATTCATGGCCGCATAGACAACACCGCCATTTGCAAACTCATTGCCAAGGCAGCCGGCTGGAAGACCCCATTCTAACCATCCGTCCCACCGTCTTGATTTCAGAAAATCCCATCTTAGCCGTTTCCCTCAACCAGGGGAACGGCTAAGTTTTTCGGCTCTACAGATATTGTCCGTGGATAAAAGTTAGGACAGGACAATTCTGCGTATTTATAGAAGCCTACTTAATAATTTCCGAGATTTATTTTGTACTATCGATTTTTTTTATAATTTTGCCGCAAAAATATTATGCATGTGATTTCAAGAAGTACATTGATTGCTTATTATACCAAAAATCCCCAAGCAAGAATACGATAGAATCACGGACATCCAAAATTTGTAGAATATGGCACATATTAAGAACGAGACGGCTTATAGGGTCGCATTGCAGAGAATAGACAAATTGTTGCCGTTGGTCAATGATGAAACACCGACTAACGACAAAAATTATATTGAACTCGACATACTGTCGGATATGGTGGAGGAGTATGAGGAAAAACATTATCCAATACAAACCCCATCGTTAGAGGACACGCTGCGCCTTAGGATGTATGAGATGGGACTAACACAGGCAAAGCTTGCGGAAATGCTTGGGATTAGTTGTGCCAGAATTAGTGAAATAATTAGTGGCAAGGGAGAACCGTCACTCAAGACTTGCAGGGAAATCAGCCGTAAGCTCGATATTGATCCTGCGGTTGTGCTTGGTGTATAGGTATGAATTGGCTCAGATGTTCACAAGGACCAATTCGTTTATTAATGAAAATTTAACAACTTATTTGTTAAACGGCAAGCATTGCTTTGTGAACTTTTGCCCATTGCCAGCCTTCGGGATGGTCTCGGGATGCCTTCGTGACGACAACGGGAGACCTTAATACACTTCCACGCCACAAACGCCACCTCGATACTTTCAAATATGCAACTAACTGCATTTTGTGTCAAAGTGTCAAAGTCAAAGTGTCAAAGTGAATATTTTCCGCCGTGCCTATGCCAAGGTTAAAAATTTATAAAAGGGGAGTGCTGGTTACTTGTTTTTCATTATAAAACAGTAACTTTGCACACTGAAATATTTTATTAATAGCTATTACAGCGTGAAGATTAAGGAAGTTTTTGACGCCCTTGAAAGATTCGCGCCACTGCCGTTGCAGGAAGACTGGGACAATGCCGGCCTGCAAATCGGGTTGACAGCGGCGGAAGCATCAGGGGCTTTATTGTGTCTTGACGTCAATGAGGAGATTGTTGACGAGGCAATAAGCAAGGGGTGCAACATCATAGTGTCGCACCACCCTCTCATATTCCGTGGACTGAAACAAATCGTGGCTGCCGACACCGTGCAGCGGGCAGTGATGAAGGCCGTTAAGAACGACATAGCCATCATTAGCATGCACACCAACATGGACAACGCCATCGGCGGCGTGAACTTCAAGATGGCGGAGAAGCTACACCTCAACAGCGTGGAGCTGTTTGCAAAGAAACAGGTTGGAGGAGTGGAGGCAGGCAGTGGCGTGGTGGGACAACTGCCAGAGCCGATTGCAGCCGACGGCTTCATTGCCACGGTGAAGAAAACTTTCGGAGTGGAGTGCGCACAGTGCAACGAACTGTTGCGCCGACCTATCAGCAAGGTGGCTATATGCGGTGGTGCGGGCGACTTCCTCTTGCCGCAGGCCATAGCCCTCGGGGCTGATGCCTTCATCACGGGCGAGATGCACTATCATGTGTATTTCGGTCACGAGCAGGAAATACAAATCTGCGTCATAGGCCACTACCAGAGCGAGCAATTCACCTCCGAGATATTCCGCGACATCCTCGCAAAGGAATGTCCTGGGCTGAAATTGGAAATAGCGGCGACGGTGACGAATCCGATAAAGTATATTTAGAGGGGATAAGGGAGAAGGTTGAAAAAATGATTATTAATTAAAAATTTGAATATATGGCAAGAAAAGAAAACGTAGAACTTTCTGTAGAAGAGAAGCTGAAGACTCTTTTCCAGCTTCAGACCTCGCTGTCGGCAATCGACGAGAAGAAGGCACTCCGTGGCGAGCTTCCTCTTGAGGTGCAGGACCTGGAGGACGAAATCGAGGGATTGAAAATCCGCATCGAGAAAATACAGACCGAGATTGACGAGTTCCAGAAGGCTGTCAGCGACCGTAAGGCAGACATCATGGAGGCACAGGCAAGCGTGGCGCGCTATAAGATGCAGCTCGACGAGGTGAAGAACAACCGCGAGTATGACACACTGAGCAAGGAAATTGAGTTCCAGAGCCTTGAGATTGAGCTTTGCAACAAGAAAATACGCGAGGCTCAGCAGCGCATCAAGGAGAAGACACTAGAGAAGGAGCAGAGCGAGCAGAACCTTGAGGACCACGAGACTGACCTTGAGATGAAGCGCAGCGAGCTCGACGACATCATTGAGGAGACACGCGCAGAGGAAGAGCGCCTGAAGATAAAGGTGAAGGAACTGGAGTCGAAGATTGACCCACGCCTCCTCGCCTCGTTCAAGCGCATCCGCAAGAACGCACGCAACGGTCTTGGCATCGTCTATGTGCAGCGCGACGCCTGCGGTGGTTGCTTCAACAAGATTCCACCTCAGCGACAGCTCGACATCAAGATGCACAAGAAAGTCATCGTTTGCGAGTATTGCGGACGAATACTCATCGACCCAGAACTTGCAGGAGTAAAGACCGACAAGCCAGGCGAGGAGAAGAAGAAGACCCGCAAGCGCTCAATTCGCCGCAAGAAGGAAGAGGGAGAGGAGTGAATTAAGAAGTGAGGAGTGAGGAGTGTGGAGTGAGGAGTGAGGAGTGAGGAGTGAGAATAGCGAAAGCCTGGATTTGAGGGAATTTGAGACAACTGCGCAGTGCAGTATTCTCACTCCACACTCCTCACTCCACACTCCTCTCTCCTCTTTTTTACGGCAATTTAGGATATTTACTAAAGTCTGGCTTCCGTTTCTCAAGGAAGGCATGACCGCCTTCTTGCGCCTCGTCGAGGAAATAGTAGAGCATGGTGCAGTCGCCAGCAAGTTCCTGAATGCCAGCCTGTCCGTCGAGCTCCGCATTGAGTCCAGCCTTTATCATACGGAGTGCGAGAGGGCTGCGCTCCATCATTGTCTCTGCCCATTCCACACACTCGTCCTCAAGACGCTCAAGGGGAACAACCTTGTTGACAAGCCCCATGTCCAAAGCCTCCTGTGCTGAATACTGTCGGCAGAGGAACCATATCTCACGCGCCTTTTTCTGTCCCACACAACGTGCAAGATAGCTTGCTCCGAAACCAGCGTCGAACGATCCGACCTTTGGTCCTGTCTGCCCGAAAATGGCATTCTCCGATGCTATGGAGAGGTCGCAGACAAGATGTAGCACATGACCGCCACCTATGGCATAGCCATTCACCATGGCGATAACCGGTTTCGGCAGACGGCGGATCTGCATCTGCACGTCGAGCACACTCAGTCGTGGCACTCCGTCCTCGTCAACATATCCGCCACGTCCTTTGACGTGCATGTCACCACCAGAGCAGAACGCCTTGTCGCCGGCACCAGTCAACAACACTACGTTTATGCGTGCTGCCTCGCGGCAATAGGCAAACGCCTGGCTTAGCTCAAGCGTAGTACGCGGAGTGAAGGCATTGCGATACCGCGGACGGTTTATCGTTATCTTTGCAATGCCATTATACTCCTCAAACAGGATTTCCTCAAAATCCCTAATTTTTTTCCATTCTCTTTTTTCCATAATTGTATATTTTTTGGGGGAGTGAGGAGTGGGGAGTGAGGAGTGAGATTAACTTTCACTATTCTCACTCCTCACTCCTCTCTCCTCACTCCTCATTTAGTTTAACTTCCAAAACAACAGGTCTATTCGTTTCCTCAGTCATAAGCCTTACGACACCGAGACACATCTCGTCGAAAGTCTTGGCGGAGATGTAGCCTATGTCGTTTTGCGTGCAGATGCCACGCGCATCGGCATTGTGCCTGCCCGCCACGAAGATGTCGCGCTGGGCACACTGCTCAAGCCCCTTCACATGGTCGAAGATGCCGCCATGATGGTCGTTGAGCAATATGATGCGCAGATTGCCCTTCAGATTGCTGTTCCACAAGGCGTTCTGGTCGTAGAAGAAACTGAGGTCGCCTATAACGCAAAATACCTTGTCGGAGGTGGAGGCAGCGAAACCTACGGCTGTTGACAGGCAGCCATCAATGCCGTTCACGCCACGGTTGCAATACACCTTATGGCCTGAGGCATAGCGGCAGGCAAGACGCACCGAGGTGCTGTTGGCATAGTGGACATGATAGTCGTAGGGCATATCCTCAAGCTGGGTCTCAAAATATCTCACCACATTGGCAGCCGACAATTCCGACTCGCCTACAGCCTCGTCGAGCCTCTGACACTCGGCAAGGAAAGCCTTGTCCCATGCCTTCACAAACGGCGAGGGAATGAGGTCAGGACGACTGGCGATGGTATTATAGAGTTGTTTGAGGAACGCCTCGGCACTCACCCCATAGACTCTGTCAACACGTTTGAAAGGCGAACAGAGCTGACCATCGGCATCGACTCTCCACACCCTGACATCGTCTCTCGCTGCCAAGCAGCCATAGATGCTCCTACACACGAGCGAGCCTCCTATATATATAATAAGGTCGGGCAACAACTCGTCGGGCAGGTTGTCGGCAAAACCATCGAAAGGCAGTGCCGAAGGGTCGGACAATGGCTCGGAAAGGATGGTGATGAACTGGCGCAGCATGGAGAAATTGTGCGCAGGGAAATTGAGGTGGCAGTTGCCGATAACAATCATCGGACGCTTTGCGCCGTAGAATATCTCGTCAACCAAGTTGTCCTCCATCGTCGTGGGCATGACGAGCTCCACGCCTCTTTCCTCAAAGTCAACATTCTCCACCATGCCACACTCCGTTACGTTGGGCAGTGGGACATTGATGTGCACAGGGCCATTGGCAGAGGCACACAGGGCCTCGCAAACGAGCCTGTGGTGATAGTTCCGGTTGTCGCCAAGGGCATCGGTAAGGTTTACCGAGCGGCAGACGCAGTTGGCGAGGGCACCGTGCTGGCGCATGGTCTGCCCAACGTTTTGGTCGATGTCCTCCTGGGGACGGTCGGCAGAGATTACCACCAACGATTGCCTCTGGTAGTATGCCTCGACCACGGCTGGCGCGACATTGAGCAACGCCGAGCCGGAGGTGACCACAATTGCTGCCTTGCCCACGTTCTGAGCCATGCCGAGGGCTTGGAAGCCCGCCGAGCGCTCGTCGGTGACAGGATAGCAAGCGAAACAGCCGCTCTCCACGATGTTGTTCACTATCATGGCGTTGCGGCTGCCTGGGCATAGCACGACGTTCTTTATGCCGTAAGCCTTCAAGAGACCTACGACCAAATTCACTTTTTCATTGTCGTAGAACATATATCAATTAAGTTTTTCATTGTCTTCATTTTCTCCTGTGTCTCCTCCCACTCCTGCTGTTCCTGACTGTCGGCAAGTATTCCCCCACCCGCGAAGAGCCGGTAGGCATCGGGCGTTATCTGCATGCAGCGCAGTGAGACATAGAGATGTGTTGACCCTGCGATATCGAGAGGTCCCATGAATCCGCTGTAGTAGCTGCGTGGGGTATGCTCGTTGCTGATGATAAACCTATGTGTGGCATCCTTGGGCATTCCGCAAACGGCAGGTGTGGGATGCAGTGCTGAAACGATCTTCCCCAAGGCATTGGAATCAGGGATATTGAAATGGAAGTCGGTGCGCAGATGGACGAGTTGTCCGGCACGCACGGAATAGGGTCCCTCCACGGAGAAGTCGTTGGTGAAACGCTCTATACATTCCGTGATGTAGGAAGTGACGTATGCCTGCTCGCAGATGTTCTTGTCGCTCCACTGCAGGTTGCCCAGCGTCATGGTGCCCGCCAATGCCATGGTGTGCCAATGGTTTCCGTCGCCCTCAAGCAGAATCTCGGGCGAGGCTATGAGCCATGTGCCACTGTAGGAGGTGGAGACGAGTGCCACGAACACGCGGGGATAGAGCTGGCAAGCCCTCATGAACAGCGTCCTAAGACTTATGTCGGCAGTCTTTCCAAGCATGGCACAGCGTGCGAGCACAATTTTCTGAAACTCGCCAGAGACAAGACGCGAATGGAAACTGGAGAAATCGACTGAGTAGTACTGCCTCATCCTATCCTCGCCGAGGCTCTCGTAGGCAGCGTCGTCGCCCGATTGGGCAGGCTCGTCATCCACAGTCTCAACAGGGAAGGTGTTCACCTCGTCGGGACGTATGAGCACCATTGGCTCATCGTCGGTCTGAGTGAAAGGAGCCACCACGAAACCACTCCTGCCATTCAGCTGCAGGGGTGACGCTATGCGCTCCGGCTCGCCCTCGTGCTGCACGATTTCTACACACACGTCGGCGTATGGCATACGATAGATTGCGAAATTCCTCATGGTCTTAAGTCTGTTTGTCAATGGTTGACGACATAGTTTGTTACCACAACGGTGGAAACAAGGTCTCCCTGTGTGTCGGTAAGCTCCACGTTCCAGACGTGCAAGGCACGTCCGTTCTGCACTATCGTGGCTTTCGCCGTCACGGTGTCGCCCACCTTCACTGCCTTCACATGATGTCCGCTGACATTGATGCCCACACAGACATTGTCGGGACACAATGCCGCAGAGCCCACTCCGGCAAGTGTCTCAGCGAGGGCGAGGGAAGCGCCTCCGCTGAGATAGCCGTATGGTTGGCAGTTGCTCTCGTTGACAACCATCTTGGCAATGCAGCTGTCCTCGTCGGGGGTTGACAGGAACTGCATTCCGAGACTGGCAGCGAGATTATGGCTTTCGCTAAGTGTTTTCTTTATCTTCTCAACATCCATTACTTAAACAAAGAGTATTCCTCTACCTCCCATGCCAGTGCGCTTGCACCAAGCACGTCGCGCTCGCGGGAGTCGAGCGTTGAAGGCAGTATTCTTACTTTTCCCTTTATGTTGCGGAACACGTGTCTGTCGAACGATTCCTTTGCAGGCTCCAAGAGCCACTTTCCAGCCTTGGCAATACCACCAGTGACAATTATCGCCTGTGGGTCGAATATGGCAGCAATGTTAGCCATTGCCATGCCAAGCACCTCACCAGTGCGGCGATAGGTCTCTATGGCGAGGCGGTCGCCCTTGTTGCAACATTCCGTTATGTCCTTTGGAGTGAGCTTGTCGTAGATGCTCATAAGGCTCGACTCCTGCGGGTTCTCCGCCATCAGTTCTCTTGCCGTAGCCACCACGCCCCTCTCAGCGCAATAAGCCTCAAGACACCCATGTAGGCCGCAGTTGCAAAGCCTTCCGTCCTTCACCACGCAAGAATGGCCATACTCTCCGGCAAAGCCGTGGCTTCCGATGAGCACCTTTCCGCGCGAGAACACTGCGTTGCCGAAACCATGGCCAAGGGTCATGAGAATGAAGTCGCGCATTCCGTGCGCACTTCCATACACATGCTCGCCGAGAGCCATCACATGGCTGTCGTTGCCAAGGGCCACGGCAATGCCGAGGCGGTCGCGCAACATTGCGGCGAAAGGAATGACACCCTTCCATGGCATGTTTGGAGAGTTCTCCATGCAACCTGTCTTGAAGTTGCCACTTGGCGAGCTGATACCCACAGACCGAATCTCAAGGAAACCGCCATTGTCCTCCGCCAACTGCACTATGCGCTCAGCCAGCGTGGCTATATAATTGCTGACGTTCGGATATTCCTCCGTGCGGAATGAGGTACGGGCTATGATGTTACCACGAATGTCAACCACGGCTATTGTTGTTTGGTTAAGACTGATATCAACACCCACAACCCTGTCTTTTATTTTTTCTGTATCCATGTTTCGTTGTCTTTAATATTTGGTAGTACGCAACAAAAGTAATAAAAATCTGCGTTACAGCCAAAAAAATAGGGGCTTGAGACGCATGTTTAGCAGTTTTTAACCTTTTATAAGCACTTCTGAGGTAGAAAAACAACAAAAAAAACAAAAAACCGATGCTTATTCGAATTTATTTAGTAAATTTGCAGCACGAAAATGGAGGAAAGCGATTACACATCACACAGCTGATAACAAAAACAAGATATGAACGTTTTAGAACTAAGCGAACAGGAAATAGGCAGACGACAGAGTCTGCAGGAGCTGCGCGAGATGGGAATCGACCCATACCCAGCAGCAGAGTATCCAACGAATGCCTTCTCGGCTGACATCAAGGCAAACTTCAAGGACGACGACGAGCCACGGCAAGTGTGCATCGCTGGCCGTATGATGGGTCGTAGAGTGATGGGAAAGGCGAGCTTCGTTGAGCTTCAGGACTCGAAAGGACGCGTGCAGGTGTATATCACACGCGACGACATTTGTCCAGGCGAGGACAAGGACTTGTATAATAAGGTGTTCAAGAGACTGCTCGACATCGGTGACTTCATCGGTGTGAAAGGTTTTGTGTTTAGGACACAGACAGGCGAGATCTCCGTACACGCACAAGAGCTGACACTGCTCTCCAAGAGCCTCAAGCCTCTGCCAATAGTGAAATACAAGGACGGAGTGGCATACGACAAGTTTGACGATCCTGAGCTGCGCTATCGCCAGCGCTATGTTGACCTCGTGGTCAACGACGGTGTGAAGGACACTTTCCTCCAGCGTGCCACCGTGCTGCGCACCATACGCCGCGTGCTCGACGAGGCAGGCTACACCGAGGTGGAGACTCCTACTTTGCAGAGCATTGCCGGTGGAGCATCAGCCCGCCCGTTCATCACCCATTTCAACGCGCTCAACGTGGATATGTATATGCGCATAGCCACCGAGCTGTATCTGAAGCGCCTCATCGTGGGTGGCTTCGAGGGTGTTTATGAGATTGGCAAGAACTTCCGCAACGAGGGTATGGACCGCAACCACAACCCAGAGTTCACCTGCATGGAGCTTTATGTTCAGTACAAGGACTACAACTGGATGATGAGCTTCACCGAGAAACTGCTTGAGGAAGTATGCCTCGCAGTGAACGGGTCCACCGAGCGCGAGATTGACGGACAGATAATCAGCTTCAAGGCCCCTTACCGCCGACTGCCTATTCTCGATGCCATAAAGGAGAAGACAGGCTTCGACTGCAACGGAAAGAGCGAGGACGAGATTCGCGCTTTCTGCAAGGAGAAGGGAATGGACATCGACGACACCATGGGCAAGGGCAAGCTCATCGACGAGCTCTTCGGCGAGTTCTGCGAGGGCACGTTCATACAGCCAACCTTCATCACCGACTATCCCGTTGAGATGTCGCCACTGACAAAGATGCACCGCTCAAAGCCAGGCCTGACCGAGCGTTTCGAGCTTATGGTGAACGGCAAGGAGCTTGCCAACGCCTATTCGGAGCTCAACGACCCAATAGACCAGGAGGAGCGATTCATCGACCAGATGAAACTTGCCGACAAGGGCGACGACGAGGCGATGATAATCGACCAGGACTTCCTCCGCGCACTGCAATATGGAATGCCTCCAACGAGCGGCATCGGCATTGGCATCGACCGACTGGTGATGCTCATGACCGGAAAGACATTCATTCAGGAGGTGCTGTTCTTCCCACAGATGCGCCCTGAGAAGAAGGCACCACGCAGCAGCAACGACGAGTGGAAGAAAATCGGAGTTGACGAGCAGTGGATTCCTGTGCTCAACAAGTGCGGCTACTATCTTGTGTCAGACATTCGCGAGGTTAACCCACAGAAGCTGCAGCAGGATGTTTGTGGCGTGAACAAGAAATACAAGCTCGGCTACGACAATCCCAAGGTGGACGAATTTGCCGCATGGATAGAGAACGCCAACAAGTAAGTAACAACAACAGCGATACGATATGTTCGATTGCGGCAAGATAGCTATCATCGGTGGCGGCAGCTGGGCAACGGCAATAGCCAAGATTGTGGTGGGGCACACCCACCACATCGGTTGGTATATGCGTCGCGACGACCGCATCGACGAGTTCCGTAGGCTGAGCCACAACCCAGCCTACCTCACCAGCGTCCATTTCGAGGTGGACGAGATAAGTTTCTCAAGCGACATCAACCGCATAGTGGCTGACTACGACACACTGGTGTTCGTGACGCCATCGCCCTACATCAAGAACCACCTGAAGAAGCTGAAGACACGCATCAAGGACAAGTTTGTAATCACGGCAATAAAAGGTATCGTGCCCGACGAGAATCTCGTCTGCTCAGAGTTCTTCCATCAGGTGTATGATGTGCCATACGAGAACCTTGCATGCCTCGGAGGCCCATCGCACGCCGAGGAGGTGGCACTGGAACGTCTCTCCTACCTCACCGTTGGCTGTGCCGACCGCGAGAAGGCACAGGCTTTTGCCGATGTGCTCAATAGCGAGTATATCAAGACCAAGACGAGCAGCGACGTGATAGGAATAGAGTATGCCTCGGTGCTGAAGAATGTCTATGCCATAGCGGCGGGAATATGCAGCGGACTGAAGTTTGGCGACAATTTCCAGGCTGTGTTGATGGCAAACGCAGTGCAGGAGATGTCGCGTTTCCTCACTGCCATCAACCCTATAGAGCGCAGCGTCTATGACTCCGTGTATCTCGGCGACCTTCTCGTCACTGGCTACAGCAATTTCTCCCGCAACCGCACCTTCGGAACGATGATTGGCAAGGGCTATTCGGTGAAGAGCGCGCAAATAGAGATGGAGATGATTGCCGAGGGATTCTTTGGCACGAAGTGCATGAAGGAGATAAACCGCCATCTGCACGTCAACATGCCAATACTCGATGCCGTCTATAACATCCTCTACGAGCGCATCAGCCCACAGATTGAGATAAAGTTGCTTACAGACTCGTTTAGGTAAATTAAGAATTAAGAATTAAGAGTGAAGAATTAATATCATTATAATTATGAAGAATATTACACTTGACATCACTAAGGCTGCACAGTTCCTCCAGGCTGGTGCAGTAGAGGCTTTCGAGCCACAGGTAAAGGCCGCACAAGAGGCTCTCGAGAATGGAACATGCCCAGGCAACGATTTCCTCGGCTGGCTTCATCTTCCTTCTTCCATCACGGCAGAATTTATCAGTGAGATTCAGAACTGCGCAGAAGTGCTCCGCCAGAACTGCGAGGTTGTCGTTGTTGCCGGTATCGGCGGTAGCTACCTTGGAGCACGTGCCGTTATTGAGGCACTCAGCAACTCGTTTGCTTGGCTCGTTGGTGACAAGAAGAACCCAACAATCCTCTTTGCCGGAAACAACATCGGCGAGGACTATCTTTCTGAACTTACCGACTACCTGAAGGACAAGCGCTTCGGTGTAATCAACATATCAAAGTCTGGTACTACCACGGAGACTGCTCTCACTTTCCGTCTGCTCAAGAAGCAGTGTGAGGCTCAGCGTGGCAAGGACGAGGCAAGGAAGGTCATCGTTGCCATCACCGACGCTAAGCGTGGTGCTGCACGCACCTGTGCCGACAAGGAAGGCTACACCTCTTTCATCATTCCTGACAACGTGGGCGGACGCTTCTCAGTGCTCACCCCTGTAGGTCTGCTGCCAATAGCTTGCGCAGGATTCGACATCAAGCAGCTCGTGGCTGGCGCACAGGATATGGAGAAAGCTTGCGGAAAGGATGTTCCTTACGCAGAGAACCCCGCAGCTCAGTATGCGGCAGTGCGCAACGGACTCTACCAGGCTGGAAAGAAGATAGAGATAATGGTGAACTACCAGCCAAAGCTACACTTCATGAGCGAGTGGTGGAAGCAGCTCTACGGTGAGAGCGAGGGTAAGGACGGAAAGGGTATCTTCCCCGCTTCATGCGACTTCACCACCGACCTGCACTCCATGGGACAGTGGATTCAGGAGGGCGAGCGCACCATCTTCGAGACTGTTATCAGCGTGGAGCAGCCAAACCGCAACATGCTCTTCCCAGAGGACGAGGAGAACCTCGACGGACTGAACTTCCTCGCCGGAAAGCGTGTTGACGACGTGAACAAGATGGCTGAGCTTGGCACTCGCCTGGCACACGTCGATGGTGGTGTTCCAAACATCCGCATCAGCGTGCCTGAACTGAACGCCTACTACATCGGTCAGCTCATCTACTTCTTCGAGATCGGATGCGGCATCAGTGGCAACGTACTCGGTGTGAACCCATTCAATCAGCCTGGAGTAGAGGCATACAAGAAGAACATGTTCGCACTGCTCGACAAGCCTGGCTATGAGGCTGAGAGCAAAGCAATCAAAGAGCGACTTGCTTCGGAGAAGTAATGTACAGCATAAAAATTACCCCACGAACATTCCATTTCCAGCATCCAGCAGGCACCTCTCGCGGAATCTACACCGAGAGGAAATCATGGATGCTGGAAATGACTGACGACGAACTGCCCGGAAGGGTGGGAACAGGAGAGTGTGCGCCACTGCCACAACTCAGTTGCGACGACACTCCGGAATATGAGAAGACCCTGCGTGCCATTTGTGACCGTTTTGAGCACGAGGGAGTGATTAACTATCCAATGATGCGCCCTTATCC